>JASFIT010000183.1:0-8879 GCA_050122535.1 Desulfobacteraceae bacterium
ACAGACGGATAGTACATCAAAAACCACCTTTTCTATTCTGTTCAATTTGTCGTACACTTTATCACCTGCCTATCTTCTTGAATTGGGGAATTGAGGAATTCAATATGAATCTCCTCATCCCTCAATCCCCTCATTTTGATGAACCTATTTCAACACCCCTTTCTCTTTCCAGAACTTCACGGCACCGGGGTGCATCGGGGTGACGATCCCCTGGGGACCTGTTTTGAGGCTCATATGTTTAAAGGTCTTTTTCTGGCCAACCATGTGCTTTAGACCCTCATCGGTGTAGATCGTGGAAAGGAGCTTGTAGACCATGTCTGGTTTGACCTTGGCATTGGCCACCCACAGCGCGGAGTCCTGAAAGGACGGGGAATCATAATCCACACCTTTGTACGTACCCGCTGGAACAGATATCTTCCCGAAATAGGGGTATTTTTTGTAAAACCCTGAGGCCTCTGCATCTGCATCCAGGTTGAGGAGGGCGATGGGGTTGGTCTGGGCCGCCATAATAACCGCTCCACTGGGAAAGGCCGTGAACAGCCAGAACGCATCCAGTTGCCTGTTTCCAAAAGCTGCGGCCGCATCATTATAGCCCATGGCATTCCGCTCGATCTTATCCCAGACCCCCATATGGGAGAAAAAGAGCTGGCAATTGGCATATGCCCCGGAGCCGGCATTGCCCACACCCACCTTTTTACCGGCCAGATCTTTTACACTCTTGATCCCGCCACCCTGCCGGATCACCAGCTGGGCAGGAGCGCCATAGAGCCAGGCGACCGCCAAAACCTTCTCATATTTCTTTTTATCCCCTGGCAGCATTCCATTTCTGCCCTGCCACACATGACCCGAATAGACCACGCTCATCTGCTGCCTTCCTTTGTTGGTCTTGCGGAGGTTTTCGATGGACCCACCCGAAGTTTGGGCCATCACTTTAAACTCTTTTATGGCTTTGACCGGTTTATAAACCTGTATGCCGTTTGCAACCACCTGGAACGTCCCGCCAGAGGGTCCGCCGCCAAAAATGATTCTCTTCTTGGCCAACGAATCCGCAGAAAAGGCTAGGGTTAATATGAGTGACATACAAATACGGAATAGGATTTTAAGTGATTTATTTCTCATTCTAGACACCTCCCTTTACATGTGATTTGCCCTGTTTTAGGAATGATTAATTAGGATGTACAATTGCAGTCAAAAGCTTGACACAAAATCTCATGATGCATGATAGGCTAAATCATTTTCCTCGAATCACCTCCTTCCGGCGCTGTTTTGTGCTCCCAGTCCTTGCACTTCCGCACCCTTAACGGGTGTCAGAAGCCCTTTATTTAGGCAGTGGAACGAACTTTGCTGTGGCCAGATCCTGGGGCCATATGCACTCAAATTTTCCATTGATGATCTGTAGCACCTGCGTGGGGAGGCTGTTCTGCCTCTCGAATTTCCCATAAGCGGAAAACTTGACCGGACCGAAAGGCGTAATCATGTCCGTTTTATCCAACGCCACCCTTATGTCTTCGGGAGAAAGAGACTTGGCCCGCCTCAAGGCGTCCGCCACCACGAGCAGTGCAGAATACGCCTCGGCCCCATGGTAGTCTGGTTTCACAGCGTATTTACGGACGTACGCGTCGTAGTAGGCTTTTGTCCCGGGGTTTTTTATCTCCTGATGCCAGAGGGTTGCCGTTAAAACGAGATTGGCTGAACCGCCGGAGTTGGTGATGAATTTAGGGTGCGTGAAGCCTCCTGCCCCGCCAACGAGCAATGTGTTGAGCTGTAATTCACGAATCTCTCTGACCACGGCAACGGCATCCTTTAGGTAAGAGACCATATAAATGATGTCAGGAACCTCCCCTTTGACTTTCAACGGGGAGAGGATGCGCTGATAATAGTCAGGTTTGAGCCTTTCCTTGTGATAGGGGATGATCTTCTGTATGTCGATCCCTTGTTCCCTGCAAAACCACATCATCCTCAAGCCCGCACTGGTCCCGTAGGGACTATTTTCGTAGATAATGGCCATAGATTTTGGCTTGAGACGATTCACGAAGAAATCTTCCAGTCCAGCGGTGTACCCACTCGCTGGAGGGTTCAGTCTAAAGATGTTCGGCCATCCCCTTTGCGTTATTCTGTCATCTGCGGCCGTGCATATGAGAAAGGGCTTATCCAGTTTGTTGGCTATCCTGGCCGTGTAGACCGTGTTGCTGCTGTGAAAACCCCCGACGAGCATGGCAACGCCCGTTTCTTTGACCAGTTTCCTAATGACATCTTCTCCTATTCGACGATCTCCCTGGTCATCACCATAGACGAGCTTCAAGGGGCGGCCCCTGATGCCTCCCTCTTTGTTGATACGTTCTAAGGCCATTTCGAATGAATTTTTCATCATGGTGGAGAACATGAATTTCTGGGAATGTACAACACCTATGACGATCGCTTCGGCGGCTGAAGCGACGCTGAGAGGTGCCATAATGGATGCCAGCACGTACAGAGCCGATACTCCGAATAGGATCTTCAATTTGTCTTTCATGATTTGCCTCTCCGAGAAGGTTAGAGGGTTTAAAAAAATGGAGTCCGTCTGAAAGGGTTGCCCAGTTGCACTGAGTCCAAAATTGATAGGCTTTTGTGTGGTAATCTTGACGTGGAACTACGCCCGATCTTATGGGGAGAGGGATGGGGTGTAAATCAGGCCATTTCTGATTCTTCTGTGAGAAATTTTCTGGATTTTCTGTAAGAAATTCTCTTACAGGTCAGACTGGCGCTCACCAGATTAGGCCTCGATGAGTCCGGCCTGAATGGCAAAACGTGTCAACTCGGCGTTATTCCGTAAGTTGAGTTTCTGGAGAAGTCTGAGCCGGTAGGTGTCCACGGTCTTGACACTGATGTTGTAGGCCTCGGCAATTTCCCGATTCGTGTGACCCAAGGCCAGGCGCCTCAGGACCTGAATCTCTCTATCGGAAAGACTATCCAATGGGGACGTTCCGCCGGCTCCCCTTGTCATTCGGAGCGCCAACATCTCGGCTGCGGATTCGGTAAGATAACGCCTCCCTGCATGGACCTTGCGGATAGCCTCCACCAGTTGTTCCGGGGCCACACGTTTCGTCACATATCCCATGGCCCCGGCGCTTATCGCTCGAACCACATACTGCTCTTCTTCATGCATGGTGAGAATGAGAATGGGAAGCTCCGGATGAGAATAGCGGAGCTGGCTAATGACTTCCAGCCCATCCATCCCGGGCATGGAAATATCAATGACCGCCACGTCGGGTGCGGTCTTCTTCACTTGTTCGATGGCCTCCCGGCCATCCGCTGCTTCCGCCACCACCTTCATATCACCCGCATCTTCCACAATGCGGCGGAACCCTTCACGAACCACGTGATGGTCATCCGCTAGTACGACTTTGATCATAGGTGTGCTCCCCCATTGCCATGAAGAGGTACCCTAAAACGGACGGTTGTACCTTTTCCCGGCTCGGATTGAACGTCCAGTTTGCCACCCACCAGATTGGCCCGCTCGCGCATCCCTGAAATGCCTAGAGAATCATCATCCGAAAGATTTTGGATGTTGAAGCCCACACCATTGTCCATGACCGAAAGCACTAGTATGTCACTGTCTACTTGCAGGGTGACATCCACATGGGTGGCAAAGGAGTGACGAGCCACGTTGGTTAACGCCTCCTGTGCTATTCTGTAGGTTGCCGTGGCTAAAATGTCTTTGACAGGCGGCACCTCAACTTGTTTGAAAATAGAGGCAACCCCTGAGCGTTTCTCAAACTCCGTCGTGTACCACTCTAGGGCATCAATGAGTCCCAGGTCATCGAGCACTTTCGGGCGAAGCCTGACAGCCATACCCCGGACCTCATCAATGGTCTTATCGATAACATGGCACATGGCCGAGGTCCGTTCCCTGGCTTTGGGATCCTTCTCACTAATATGGTCACGGATCCAAACCGCATCCATGCGCAGGGCGGTCAGCATCTGACCGAGCTCATCATGCAGTTCCCGCGCTATGGCAGCACGCTCTTTTTCCTGGCCCGTCATAATCCTAACTGAGAGGCGCCTCATCCGATCTTGGGTTTTCTTGAGTTCAGTGATGTCTGTCGCAATACCACACAAGCTCCGAACTGTCCCCTGTTCATCATAAATGGGAAATTTCACAGACAGATAGGTGTGCATGCCATCGTTTTGGGGGACATGTTCCTCTACCTGAAATGAACGTCTTTCTGTGAAGACCTGGAGATCGTTCGCGCGAAACTGTTCCGCCGTCTCTTTTGGAAAGATGTCATAATCGGTTTTCCCTTTAATCTCATCATTCCGGATGCCAAAGAGCTCTTCATATCTCGAATTGACCATGACATATTGAAATTCTCTGTCTTTGATAAAGACGACTGCAGGGGTGTTTTCAATAATACCCGTGATCTCTTTCGTCCTCTCCCTGACTTGTACCTCCAGATCTTTAGAATACCGGGTGAGATGGTCTTTGGCCAGCTTGAGCTCTTTCTCAGCTTGTTTCCATTCCGTGATGTCTCGACTGAAAATGGCCACCCTCGCGACCCTTCCCTCGGCATCGAATACAGGATATACATTTGTGTCCCCCCATCTTCCTTCCCGCTCATCCTCGTAGCGCACGGGTTTGCCTGAATGAAGGACCTCATCATGAAATGCCTTTCTGCGCTCAGCTACCTCAGGCGAAAACATATCAAAGGCGCACAATCCCAAGAGCTCATCTACGCTTTTGCCAAACGCATTGGCAGCCGGCGTGTTCAACGCAAGAATGTTTCCATGAGCATCTAAAAGGAGGGCACTTTCAGTCGGGGCATTCAGGAGTGCTCTCTTCGTCTGTTCACTCTCCCGCAAGGCCTCCTCTGCTTTCCTCCTTTGGATAATCTCATGGCTTGCTTTTCGAAAAAGGATGAAAACGGCCAATCCTATGAAAATACACAGTGCCAATATGAGATAACCGCTGATCTTTATCAGGGGAGTGGATACGCGTCTAAAAATGGCCTTTGTATCGGTCAAATAGATGAGATTCCAACCTGGATAATTTTCGACTTCTAATTTGTGTAGGAGATATTGATTTCCTGACTGATCCATAGCATGTGTTTCGCCCTCCAAATCCAGACCAGTCCATTTCCAAGGTCCTGTACCAAACTGCCGTGTCATTTCTATCTGAGCCATATCTTCCCGGGAGAGCTTCCACAAACTCTGCAGAACCCAGTCGCTACGATTGGAAAGTAAAACAATGCCGTGGGGATCTGTCAGCATCACTACACCCTCATAGGCCTGGCTGAAATCCTTTTCCAAGAGGTCAATGGGCACCTTGATGACAGCTACCCCTAAGGGGGGACCTTGGCCTTTCCCAAGAACCGGATGACTATAGTAGACGCCCCGTCTCCTTGAAGTTATCCCCACGGCCATATAAGCCATATAAACGCCAGTATCTCCCTTCATAGCCTTCTGGAAGTAGGGGCGAAAGGCATAGTTTTTCCCCACAAAACTGTCCGCTGCCTTCCGATTACTGGAAGCTATCGTGTTGCCGTGGCGATCCATTAAGTAACAAACGTCCGCTCTTAAGGCGTCATTGAAATGATCAAGAATGGAGTTGGTTTTTGCTACTGAGTTTTCATCTTTTTTGGAAAGGGCCTGTCTCAGTTCCTTTAGGCCTGCCAAGGCCCTCACCGAGTTCAGGTTTTTCCTCAGAAAAAAGGAGAGATGATTCTTGATTGTTTCTGCGTGTAAGGCGGCCTGTCTGTCGGCCTCCTTGAAGGCAGATTCTTTCAGGGAAACGTAGTATAGATATCCCCCTAACCAAGCGGACAGGAAGGCCAATAAAGCCAAGGCGATTAAAATTGAGCGGAGTTTCATGTTTTCTTCGCCAACTCAAAAATACGTTGTTCGCCCAAAATTATTGGATGGCCACCCTCCATAGACTGAAATATCACCATTAGCAAATCCTCCCATGCCTCATAAAGTGAAAAGGCCCACACCAAGACAAAACAATTCATCTAGATGGGGCCCACTTCTGCGCTTGCGTTCATCTCCCCCTGCTAAGTTGAGAGGGTTAAGCATTAAAGGCAATGGAGACAGTCAGCTTTTGACAATCACTTAATCTCTATTATTAACAGGGAATTGTCAAGAGTTCCTCTCTTAAAAGCTACGCGGACCTAAGGCGAAGTCCTCAAGGTGCTAAATGTAAGGCAACCTTAGTGAGTTACTGAATTATTTCGGGACGTCCCCTTTTCACATGCTCTTCAACCTTGAGTACTTGTAGTCAATATAGAAACGAATAATGTCGTCAAGCATCTCCTCGAGGGTCTTGTCTTCAAGAGCCGCTGCTGCTTTTACCCGCTTCCAGTAGTCGTAGTCTACCTTTATTTGAATAAACCTCCATCCCTCCCTTAACTTCCTCGCTTTCGGCCTATCACTTTTCTGTAGCATTTCGCGCCCCCCCTGTCACGATCACGAAATATATTAGTTACCTAAAACCTCTAAGAAACCTTAGATAACACAATGAAACTAAGAACACCACATGTTGTCCTAGGCTAGAGCTTTCTTAAAAAACTTGCCTTTCTTAGTCAACAAATATTTTTTAAGATAACTGAATGACATTTGAAGGCAAATGTAGAGATGCGGGGAAGTGGTTAAAAAGACTCACTATTATCGAAACGGTCTGCACTGGGCGAGGGGGAAGTCGCTAAGTAATTAAATAACCCTAAAAGATTAAACCCATATTTGCTTTTTTGTGCCCCCCTCTTTTTCGGACCTCATTAATCTGCGCGGCGGCCGTGATGGGTGGTTAAGATGTAGCGGAACTTCTTGGTCTCTCGAGCCAATAGACTCAGCGTGAATTTTACGGTGTCCAGATCCACCTTATCGTAAAGCCCAAAATCTCCAACTTTTTTGATTTCCCAATGCGAGGTCTTGAAATTGCGCTTTATCTCCACCTTGATGGGGAGCTCTCGCGTGTTCTTAACCTCGATCTCAAACTCCCTGATCTCGTTCCAACCGCTGATATTCCCCTTATTGTCGAAGAGATACCGATCGGTCTTGAAATTTATCAATGTGGGCTTCACAATGACATTGGCCACGGCACCAAGATTCAGTTCCACGTCCTCGGTGACCGGGATGTATTTGAACCGGGACTGTCCCTCATAAGAGAGATGACCCCCTTCACCCACGTTACGGTAAACTTTGAGCACGCCGCCCGGGATAGGTGTCTCTCCCAGATTGTGGGCCTTGTCGTTTTTGAAACTGAGAAAACGCATCACCTGATTGCTGTAGCGTTCTTCCTCGTATTTATAGAGGTTAACAACGGGAACTGTGTCCACAGCAAAGCTGGGCAACCGTTTAGACCAGCCATGAGGAATGGTTTCTGTCCCCTCAATGGTATAGAGAAAATACTCACTAATCCCCTCTTTCTTGATCTCCTTTGGTCGGCGCCTCATCTCCATTACAGCTTTGTCCAGTTCACGTTTGGCCTCCTCCATGAGGGCTGCTCTGGGTGCTCTCTTACTGGGAACCATGGGCGGGGGACCGGGGCGACCATAGGGGTACTGCCGTCTTGCCAGATCGGCTATCTGATCAATGATATTGATCTTACCCACAATCATCCGGGTCTGCGCATTTTCATAGTCTTCACCACTGTTATTCGTGACTCGCACATAGCCTTTCAAATGCATACCCTTTTCATCTTTGGTCAGTGTTCCCATGTAAAAGGCACGCCAGGACAGACCGCTCGTGAGGTACGTGATCTCCACTGGTACGTTCCCGCTGATCTGGCTGTCCACGTACCAAAGGCCCAGGTTGCGCACCCTGGGGGGGAAGGTGAGGTCCTGTATATCAATGCTTTCACCATACATTTTGGGGAGCATCTCTAGGCTGGTGGGATCAATGAGCGTATTGGCCCACGAAAACTGAAGGCGGTTGAGACCCTTTTTCAAGGTGAGTGATCGACTCTCCCGCACCAACGTGAGGTCGGCTGAATTGTAGATGGTCAATTGTACGGTGTCCCGTTTTGGCAAAATGACTAGATCAACTTTTGCCTGAGCCAAGGTGTGACTTAAAACAACAGTAGCAGCCACGAGTAATATCAGTTTGTATCTCATTTTCTGCCCTCCCCTCACCGCACATTTCTGCGGTGGTAGTGCATGTTCAGTTCTCTCTTGCTCTGAGCAGGCAACGCAATCTCAAATTCCAGTGTGTAGGCGTCTTTGCGCTTGTACTCCATGTTGCACGCCTCCATATCCCACTGCCCGGGGATATGCTGAATCATGGTGAGCATCGCTGGCTTGTCTTTGAAGTTTTCGATTGTTGCCTTGATGACCTCGTCTGTATCATAGAGGACCACTCTGTTTCTCCTGTTGTAACGCACGTTGATTCGCTCTTCTCGCATCTTCCGCTGGGTCACCACAATATCGCGGCTGTCGCCGATGTAGACCTCCATCTTTTCTCCAACCGGCACCAGCTTGGTATGGTCTTCGCCAAGGAAAATCGTGCTTTTATGGCCGTCCTCCTGAAACACCCGCACTTTTCCTGCCGCGAGGACTGATAAACCGAGCCCACTCTCTTTAACGTTTTTGATTCGATACGTCACTGGGATGCCCACATTCGTGTCCAGCTTCTCCGGGTCCCAGGGAAGCTTCTTGGCGTCAAAAGTCCACCGCTTTTCAATCGGCACTCCGAGTCTGTTCAAGGAGAGCATCTGCTTGGTTTCTTCATGGCTGATGCTTTTTTCAAAGACTTCGCTATCTTCTAGAAGGACCAGGGCCCTGTCAAAATCCTCCCCTGAAAAATTACGGAGGACCAGGAAACTTTTGAGATTCATCCGGGTTTCTTCCATGTTTGCCAGACCTTTGTACGTAATCAACCGATCGATAAAAGAGAGCAGATAGCTGATT
>JASFIT010000184.1:0-8878 GCA_050122535.1 Desulfobacteraceae bacterium
CCCTTATGATAGACTACCCCAGTACACATGACAAGGGGGTAATCAATTAACACCACTCAAAGTGGTGGTTTTTGAAAGGATAGGGACGCCCACGAAATTATGCATTTCTTTTCAGGTTCTCATAAATCGATTTACATTTTTCTGCTTGCTTTGGTTGTGGGGATGACTCTAGCGTGTTCGAGCCCTCAAGATAGGGCCTATCAAGCACAAGAAAAGGTCCACAAGGAAAGACTCGAACTGGTGGAAAAATACCAAAAGTGCATGAAAAACGCTGGTGATGACGAGGAAAAGAAAAAGGCTTGCGAGCAATATCTGAAGGCAGCGGAGGCCCTAAAATAAATCACATGAGAGCTTTTGAGCGCTCATATCATTGCCAGGGTATGATCCCTCATTCCACTCATGACACATTGATGGTTTGGGTTACGATCGACCCAGTCGGAATGTTGTCAATTACCAACAGTCAATGTGGTGGCTTGATTGCCGGCCCCAAACCGGCCTCTGTACATCTCTCACAGAGCTCCCAGAGCCGCAGAGAATTCAATTAGACAGGATGGACAGGATTTCTTTGATCATCGGCTGCAGGATAGCTTGAGCGCCCCGTGAAACGGGGCCTCCCAATGTTTTCACATTGGGAGATATGGAGACGCGTATGACAAAGAATAAGCTAGCTTATTTTTTGCCATACGGTTCTCCACATAGCTACAAGCAATCGTTGTTGTCTGCGCTAGTCCGTGTGGGTCTGTGGCCAAAAAATTATCAGAAGTTTTTAGGTGGCTGCTATCTTTGACTTAACGGGCCCCACGGCCACAAGATAAAGAAGCCTCGACGCTTCATTGAGACCGAGCCGTTCAGCCGCTTCTCCATCATAGAGGGCCCCAATACAACAACACCCCATTCCCATGGCCGTTGCGGCCATGTAGAGTCTCTGCCCCATTCTCCCCGCCGTCAACATGGCATACCGATATCCGCGGGCGCCCCATGTCCGATCCATTAGTTTCAGATTGGTTAGAAATAGAAAATGCGTGGCTGCATTGGTAAGCCACTGCTGATCCAGGCAGATGTGGGCCATGTTCTCTATGAAATCCCCAGATGTGACGAGACCGAGAGACGCCTTCTTGGTGTCCAGCAGATAGAAACCCGGCTCCATGCCCTCCACATCACCTGCGAGTATGCCTATAGCCAATGATCGGTGGTACCCTGCGCCCCCTACTGAAGCTGCTAAACCCTCAGCGCATATTGAATCTAACAGCGCCCCCACCTGGTCCTCACTCAAAGGTTCCTTCACAAAATTACGCCTGGAGCGACGTTGGAATAGCGCTTCCGAATAGCTCATGACCTCTGGCCAAGGGGAAGGAGCAGGTGCCCTTGTCCACGATTCAGGAACGACACCTAATTCATGGTGCATTTCCGATTCTGGCTTCGCTTTTGGAATGAGCGATGCACTCGCCTGATGAAATTCCCGAACGGCTGGGTAGTCCACTTCCCTTGCAGACACCTGACTCGCTTTTCTTATCTTTCCGGGGAGTTCAACAATCTCCTGCACGGGGGCATCAGCCATGCTGTCACTTCCCAGAACATGGACCACAGCCAGGCAGACCTCTTTTGTTTCATCAAGCCCCAGCAATTCATTCACTCTACCGTCATCAAACTGATAGGAGAGATGGGCGGGGCGTCCGAGGATCTTAAGCGCCTGCACCAGGTTCTCCACAAGATGGCCCGTATCCAGGAGGTGGTACCGATAAGAACGATCACGATATTTCCAGGCGCTCCTGAAGAAAATGGCTGTCAGGAAAAAAGTGAGGTGCGGTACTCTGTTGTCCTGTGTTTGAGTGAAATGGACAACATGAGAAGAGACGTCCTGTGTGCGAATGGGATACAGGCAGTGGCGGTGGATGGCGAAATGATAAAGGCCTTCATCCAGACCACGCACCGAATGGGCGGCCACGTAGAGTTCAGTGGGATAGAGGGCACCGGCTGAGGCCACACTGCGGAAATAGTAATCGCCACCCGCAGAACGTGCCTGTGCCGTCAGCGTATGGGCCAGGCGGAGAATCAGAGAAAGCGCCTCCGCATCTATCTCCTCCGCCTTCTCCCCCACCTGTTCCGATCTCAGAAGCGCGGAGAGCTTTTCTTCTGGAAGGGATAGATCTGAAGGCAAAGAGAGGGGGGTAACGCCCGGGTAGTCCTTGAAAACACTGGGCTGATTTTCCCAGTCAAGATAGTGGGGTGTCATACTATCCCGCTGGTAGCTGGTATGCTGATGATATTGACGGGAAGATTTGATCATATTGCGGTTCCACCCCCACCCCGCAGTCCCGCATCCGAGGCTGTGGCGCAATTCGTCATTTGCCGCCACCTGTGGCGGGGGATGACGAATTGCGACGGAGACTCTCAGACACTTTATAGAAGGGGGAAGGAATTGGGGTCTTTATCTTGCGGCATCTGTGGTTGCAGCCCCTTCTATACTGCACTTAGTGAAATCGATCTCTTGGCCGCATCCCTTACAGACATGCGTTTTGTCGAATTCGTCCGAAAAAATTTCTTTCTCTTTCCCACAGTTGGGGCATTTGCAATCGAACGACTTCAGATTCTTGTACGATTCAAAGCCTGGGCAGTGTTGTGGTGTCGTCATCTTAACCTCCTGAATTCATAAATTCTTTGTTGGCTACCCGGCCAACTTCTTGCCGATCTCCTTGCCGTAATCCTGGGCCATGGGTATTCCGCCCCCCAATGAAGCGGATTTCAATCTCAACGGCCCGCTCACCATCTCCATCTTGAATATATTCTTCATGGTCTCATATATGCGATCAGGGGCCTCTCCACTCCATCCAAATGCCCCGAACGAGGCGCCTATTTTCCCTTCCAGGTTCGCTTTTTCAGTCAGGAAAAGCAGGGTTTTCATCCCTTGCATCATCTCACCATGGTAGGTGGCAGACCCAAAAACATAGGCGTCATACCCTGCAAGTTGGTCTTCCTTCTTGATCTCAGTAGAATTCACAACCTCCGCCTCAGCACCACTGATACGAATCCCTTCAGCGATAAGGTTGGCAATATCTTTGGTCTCGCCGGTTCTGGTCGTATACACGACAAGCGCTTTACCCATTCCTATCCTCCAGTTGTAAAAGAATTAGAAATAATAAAGATCTGACGCTAGACTAATCCGCGTTCTCTTCTTCCACTGTGCCTTTATGCTTGGTCCCGCACATGGGGCAGAGGATTTCAACCTCCTTCTCATCCCCTATGAACTTCTCCTGTAGCTTCTCAGGTCCCAGAAAGCTCACATCCCCACATGCGCAAGCCGGACACTCCGCCCTAACTCTATACTTCTTCTTGGACATTGCTCGATCTCCCTATCATAGGCAATTGACCGTTGGTCACTTCTCATTCGTAAAAAGATTCCACATGAGCAAACGTTACTATCCCAGCCTTGGGTCAGAACCTGTATCGCCGCAATCTGGGATGTAACATGAAACATCTACAAATTCGCACTTCTCTTTGCAACCAGGACACTTTTCAGGTGGTTTGTCCGCTTGCAGGGTATACCCACATTTCTGGCATTTCCAATCCGGCATGCTTTTTCCCTCCTTTCTTCACCCCCGGCCCTAGCCTCTGGATCTGTCGGCATGGGTGGGCCATGATTTGAATGTTAGTTTGCGAGATTCCTTCGAATGTTTAATCTACTATGCGCCCTCTGCGGCCACTGAACCGGGGCCGGCCAGAGGCCTGAACATCTTCTTGCTTGCCCCACAGATGGGGCACTTCCAGTCATCTGGAAGGTCCTCAAACAGTGTACCCTTCGGGATTTTGCCCTTTCTGTCCCCTTTGTCGGGATTGTAAATATAGCCACAGTTCAATGTTTGACACTGCCACATCTCTTCGGGCTTTGCCATTCTGAATTCCTTTCCTGATTTTCACCCTTATCAGTTCCTGGGCCTATAAGACTCAGTGCCAAGGGAAGCATCTCCCTTCCCGGTGGCTTCCACCATGCCTGGCCTTCCTTACTCTTCAGCGGGAGCTGTGAATGTCCGCTGACCCAGTTCTCGATCAAGCATGAACAGGCCACCTTCCGCTTCACCTATCATCTTGATCTGCTGAATCACTTCATTGGCGCTATCCTCTTCCTCCACCTGCTCTGAAACAAACCATTGGAGAAAGATATTTGTGGCATGATCATGTTCTGCCAATGCCAGTTCCACGAGTTCGTTAATGAGACCGGTCACCTTTTGCTCATGCTCCAGAACGGCCTCGAAGGTTGCAAGGGGGGAATCCCACTCCGTAGGGGGACCATCTATGGGCTTCAGCAGCACCCGCCCCCCACGCTCATTAATGAAATTATAAAATTTCATGCCGTGCGTATCCTCTTCCTGGGCCTGTACCCGCATCCAGTTGGCAAACCCGCCCAAATTTAGGCTCTGAAAATATGCGGCCATGGACAGGTACAGGTAGGAGGAATAGAGTTCCGCATTGAGTTGCCCGTTCAGGGCCTCCTGCATTTTTTCGCTAATCATGGCCATTATCCTTTCCAGAGTCCGTGAAGGTTGCAGTATTCACGGGCGGTTACCCCTTTGCCTTTGATGTTAAACACCGCCTCGGGCGTATCCCCAGGCTTCAGGAATTCCCGGTAGGCCTTCCCGTCCACGACGACTTCAACCCACTCGATGTAGTGTTTCTCCTCCATAGGATGGGGCACGCTGCCTACACTCACCTTCACGCCCTCTGCTACTTCTTCTACCACGGGGACATGTTTTTCCTTGGCCGCATCCACCGTGTTTTCCACGAATAGCTTCATGGGTTCGCCACAGCAAACCAGCTCACCGTCTCCTCCGTGAATGACTTCAACAATATTCCCACATGCATCACATTTATAAATCTGTAACCTTTCTGCCATTGTTCGTCCTCCTTTTCTCTTTCTGTTTAATATGTGCGGTCAGATTTCGACCGGGTATAAGTAATAATTTCCCTCTAAAGCAATTTGTTCACCGCCTCCAAGACCGCCTCGTATTCAGGTTCCTCCGTCAATTCTTGGACAAGTTGAACATACTGAATGGTTCCGTCTCGGTCCACCACAAAAACGGCCCTCGCTAGCAGTCGCAATTCCTTGATCAAGACCCCATAGGCCTCTCCGAACGCAGCTTCGCGGTGATCAGAAAGGGTTATCACTTTCTCCACACCGGCAGCGCCACACCAGCGCTTTTGAGCAAAAGGCAGGTCCATACTGATGGTGAGAATCACCACATCATCACCCAACTTTCCTGCTGCTTCGTTAAATCTTCTCGTTTCCATATCACACACTGGGGTGTCAAGAGATGGCACAGAAGAAATGACACAAACTTTTCCATGAAAAGAGGAAAGCTTCACCGGAGAAAGGTCATTGTTAAGGACCTCAATTTCCGGCGCCACGTCTCCCGCTTTCCTTTCAGGGCCTAAGAGGGTGAGGGGATTTCCCTTCATAGTTATCATGTCTGCGCGCTCTTCCATTCTGGTCTCCTCCCGTTTCCGTTAGTTCTGCCAAATTCTCTAATAGTTTTCTCCCAGCAGCTCGAAATGTGCCTGAGGATGAACGCAGGCGGGGCACTGTTTGGGGGCCTCTTTTCCTTTTTGGAGAAAACCACAGTTCCGACATCGCCAGACCATCTCTTCCTCGCGCTTGAACACACGGTCTGCCTCGATATTCCCTGCAAGATCCAGATAGCGTTTTTCGTGCTGTCTTTCTGCCACGGCAATATTTTCAAAAGCGGCGGCCACTTCGCTAAATCCTTCATCCTTTGCGATCTTTGCAAAACCGGGGTACATTTCTGTCCACTCGTAGTTCTCTCCTCCGGCCGCAGCCTTGAGATTCTCAAGGGTACTGCCGATGACACCAGCGGGGAAACCCGCACTTACTTCCACTTCTCCGCCTTCAAGAAATTTGAAAAACCGTTTGGCATGTTCCTTTTCCTGGTTGGCTGTCTCCTCAAAGATTGCGCTTATCTGGACATAACCTTCCTTTCTTGCCTGGCTGGCAAAATAGGTGTAGCGGTTCCTGGCCTGCGATTCACCGGCAAAAGCGGCCAGCAGATTCTTCTCCGTTTCACTTCCTTTGAAATCTGGCATTTAACACCTCCTTATTGCTCAAGTTCTCTCATCTTTTCTCCGAGGGAAGATTTTCCCTCTTTCATGCAGGCGGGGCACAACCCAAAGAACTTCAAGTTATGCCCGGCGATTCTATACTCAGTGGCTTTAACCAGTGACTTTGCCAGATCATCTAGATTGTGATCAGGCTGATCACCCGGCACATCATCAATTCTCCCGCAGTTCACACAGGTGATGTGATAATGGTCGTTGGTGTTGCCATCAAAACGCATCTGAGGATATCCGGGTTCGATCTTCCTAATGAAACCCGTCTTGGATAGCACGTCCAGGTTTCGATAGACGGTCCCCATACTGATGCGGGGAATTCTCTTCCGGACCCTCTCATAAACTTCATCGGCTGTGGGATGCGAATGGACCTTCTTGACTTCCTCCAGAATAATCTGTCGCTGGTTGGTCATTCTGTATTTCTGGTTAGATACCAAAAAATCCTCCTTTTGCCTATCTCGAATAGGCACCTAAACAGCTATCTTTCCAGCTTTTGCAGCTCTCCCACAAGGACCTCAAGACGAGGCCTTAGGTTGATGTCGTGCACGTCAATGTATCGAATGATCCCTCTCTTATCGATGACAAAGATCGCCCTCTCTGTCACGCCGCTGGAGCGCAGCACCCCGTACTTTTTAGCCACTGCACCATGGGGCCAAAAATCAGAAAGCACAGGGAACCACAACTTCCCCATCTGCTTCGTCCACGAATATAGGGTCGGGATATTGTCAACCGTTATGCCGAGCAGTACAGCATCACTCTCCTCAAAAAAATCCTTTGCGATATTGTACCCTGGCCATTGGTCTGAACAGACAGGTGTCCACGCTGCAGGAATAAAAGAGAGCACCACGTTCTTGTTGCCCCGGTATCGGCTGAGTGAAATTCTACCCCCAGAAACGGCAGGAAGTGTGAATCCGGGCGCTGGATCACCCACCTTCACCTTCAGTATACTGTCGGTCGGCTTAAGTTGACCTGGATCGTATATGTTGTCTTTATAGGCTTCCGATCGGCTTAAGGCGTTTGAAGCCAATAGAAGAAATGCCAACAGGCCCGTAATTCCTGT
Organism: Desulfobacteraceae bacterium; assembly: GCA_050122535.1. Lineage (GTDB taxonomy): Bacteria > Desulfobacterota > DSM-4660 > Desulfatiglandales > HGW-15 > JASFEQ01. The sequence continues at coordinate 7,178 of JASFIT010000184.1, forward strand.
GATGGTGAAAGTCTTTTTCATTTCGCTCCCACTTCCAAACCGGATAACTGGGTTATCTGCTTCAAGAACTTCTCTGCCCCTTTTATACCGCCGAGCTTTGAATAAATGACTTGGTGGGATCCATCTTCATCGATTTGAATCGCTATGAAATAGGGCGTCCTTGTCTCTCCAAAGCACTTATGGAGAGTGAAATCCTCATCGGGAAAAAGCGGAAACGGCACCTTGTAGTTTTTCCTAAACACCCCCACTTCAAATTGAGAATTCCCAGCCCCTATTCCGATAAGTTTGATTTTCCCTCTCAGATTGCGGTCACCTTCAATGGCCTGATACAACTTATTCACCTCCGGTGCCTCTCTCTGGCAGTACGGACAATACATGCTAAAGATCTCTATAATGACCACCTTGGCTTTGATCTCCGGTATCTGGAAAGTATCTTTTCCGCTCAAGCCCAGGTAAAGGCTCTCCGCAGGATCATTGGGGACAGGTAAATTCGTCTCAGGGAGCTGCGCCCCTTTGGCCGGAGGAACACTGGTGGCAATGGTCGCGGGAGCCCACATAACAATCGCGAGACTCATTGCGGAAAACCAGATAAGTAGTCGGTTTAAGGGTGCCTTCATGGTTGCCATTTCCTTTCACAGTCTGCCGGGGGTCTTTACGCTCTTTGCCAGATTTCCCATTTAGTCCACTTTGAAAAATGCACTTGCCTTGGCATTGCACACAGGGCACTTATCGGGGGCCTCGTTCTCACAGGTGTACCCACAGACCGAGCAAACGTAGTAGTCAGCTTCCTTTAAGCTATCAAGGTTATCCAGGGCATGCTGGTATAGAGCAGCATGGACCTTCTCAACCTCGTTGGCGAAATTGAAAGTCAACTCCGCGGCCTTGAGCTTTTCCTCTTGAGCGTGACCGATCATTTCAGGATACATTTCCTTGAATTCATGGGTTTCTCCGGAAATAGCCTCTTTCAGGTTATCTGCCGTCCCTTTGACGCCACCCAAAGTCCGAAGATGGTTATGGGCGTGGACAGTCTCTGCCTCGGCAGCGGCCCTGAAGAGTTTGGCCACCTGTGGATACCCCTCTTTGTCCGCCTGCTTGGCGTAAGCGAGGTACTTTCGATTGGCCTGTGATTCCCCCGCAAACGCGGCCAACAGGTCCTTTTCCGATTGCGTTCCTTTTACATCTGCCATCTTTTACCTCCTTCTGTTTAGCTTCCAAGGTTTATGAATGTTTTGTACCTTATACTCTCAGGCACTTTAAATCGCCCGGGTTCGGTCTTCTAAAGGCAAATCTAAGCATATATGTTGCACATAGGGTACCCTGCGACGGAATCTGGGCAAGCTGTCGTCTCTCTTTTGTAAAGTTGAAGAGAACAGGGATTGGCAGTCCCTGTTATCCCGTTAGGTTTGCACCCAATTAAAAGAGTTGTTGCTGTCATATAGATAAAAGAGAGTTCTGATTGGCTTTCTGTTAGGAATGGTTACTAATAGCCAAAAAAGTAACTACCACATCCGGGGTTGTCAAGGGCTAAATCGGATTTTTTGTTATTTCTTCGAGAGATTTGGCCATTACCGGGAAACCATTCCAACTTCAAAAGACTAGCCACAAAAAAGGCTCTAGGAATGGGCTTATGTTGGAAACGGCGACTAAATAATCCGATCTCTCAGTACAACTAACTAGGCATGACTAAGATTAGGCGGGCAT
>JASFIT010000185.1:0-8845 GCA_050122535.1 Desulfobacteraceae bacterium
ACTACCTGAAAGGAGGTGAGGGGGAGAGCTTTTCTTTTTTAGTAGGGGGAAATTTGCACTTTGCACAAGGGAGGTAAAAGATAATGAAAAAAGTAATCAAATTGAGCTTATTGCTAATTTTCATCTTAGCATTTAGTTCAACTGCCTACGGGGGGAAGCCTGTTGACGAGCAGCGCAATTTTTTTGGAAACGGTTTTCCCAGCGGCCCACATCACAACCTGAATGTCATTTTCAAGAAGCCTGCATTCACGTGTCCTGACCCAGAGTATTACTTGCAATGCCCTGATGGAGAAACGCTAGTAAAAGACTGTAGTGAATGTCCTGATGGTGCTCTTGGTACTTGTACACTTACAAACAGTCCGATCTACGGCGGCGTCATCTTTGCGCCGCAACAACCCGGTAACGACCCTGTCACCATCCTGATGGAGTCGGGCAAGAAGGGACCAAAGGGGGTGAATCCGAGTGCCACGTCTTTAGAGGTCACTGACTGGTGCACAGAACCCTTTGATGAAGATGCAGCGGCATTCCGGTTGCCTGCCAACGACAAAGGCTATGCCGTGTATGCCAGGATCACTGGCGATCCCAAACAAAATCCACAGTTCGCCCTTACCAATCCACGATTTCATTACGTGATGGACGATAACGGACACGAACTATTGTTGCTCGGCTTTGTGACAGACTCTGTTTACGGACCTGACGGGCAAGTACTCTCCAGATATGATAGCGGAAAGAAAGGTAAGAAGGTCCGAAACGCAACCGATATTAGAGCATTTTTCATGTGGATGGGCAGTGTCTGTTACTTCGATGCCACTGATTATTGCACAGGGGGTGATTGCACGACTGAAGAATATTGCTGTTTGGATGTGGATGGGGACGGAGATTACGAAAACTGCGAATTCTTCTCGAATGTAGCGGTTCTTGATGGGGACGGGGTTTTGCGGTGCCCCACAACTGATCAGAATTGGTGTTGTATTGACACTGATTCTGATTCCTTCTATGAGTACTGTGAACTAGCTTCTAGTGCGGGTTGCTCGGAGGATTATGTTCTTTTAATGAACGGAGGAGCGCAGGAGTATTATGAGGAGGCGTCTTGCAAAATCTATCAAGATTGGACGTGGATTTTCAACATAGCGGACTTCGTAGGCTTCTTGTTTGATGTCGAATCTGACAAAAGCAATACGGGTTCGGTCGTTCTCAAGCTTCGCTTCTACCCGCTCCCGCTGAATACGAATTAAAACAATCCCAGAGGTATCAACGAGATGGAGCAGGTAGGGGAAGAGCCCTCTGCCTGCTCTTTTTCGCACAGTACGCTTCTTAGTCTTGGACTAAATTAATCGTTGTGAAATTTGCCTTTCCCTGCGATAATATTAACTTCCTTGCTGATGCAAACCGATTCGGGCAATGCTGAAGGAAAAAAGATAACACTTACCGGAAGAAAGGCTCTCATCATGGACGACATAGGTTTCTACAACATCGCTTCTGAAGAGAAGTTTGATGACGGTGAGATCATTTTCGAGGAGGGGAAATCTGGAGACTGGGTCTGTGTCGTCCTGGAAGGCTCAGTGGAAGTCTCCAAGAGCGTCAGTGGGGGGAAATTCATCCTTGGGAAACTGGGCCCAGGGGAGATCTTTGGCGAGCTTGCCCTGCTAGGGGCCCTGAAGCGGACCGCCACGGTTCGCGCCATCGGTGAAACCACCATCGGCATCATTGACCGAGAGTTTTTGGATAAAGAGCTCAACAAAATGTCTTCAGGCCTGAGGGGTATCGTTGTCAGTACCGCACAGAGATTCAAAAAGGTGATAGAAAGGATCCAGAACTTTTCCGGGTGAGAATATAGCTATCCCTGACAGCTGACAATGACTTTGAACGAAAGGCGATTGAGATTACCACTCGATCGCCTTTTTTCCGTTTTGCCGTGTGCCCGTGAGCAGTGAACAGCTAAGATTTGACCTTGCCTGGTTTTATGAAGAGAAGGACTTAATCTTTTGTTGCTTCATGTTGCTGATTTTTGGTATAATTTTACAAGTTGTAAAACGAAATTAGCATCATTCAAAGATCTCTTCTTCTATTCATGCACGCCAAAATACTTCCCCTGGCTCCTGGTTGAACTATGCCTTACCGGCGTCAACTGGGAGCCTCCAGATTCAAAACCAGATCAAACATCAGAAATCCGCTGCACAATTCTGCCCATCTGATAGTGGCACGGAATGCAGAGAGTCTTACTTGATACAAGGGAAAGGAGTTGAAGATGAGAAAGGATCTTGTTTTAGTTGGGATTGTTTTGGTGGGAGCTTTACTGTTTTCGTGCAAAGATATCAAATCGCAGGCCATAGATTACAACGATAAAATTGTTGGCCTCCAATCTAAAATTGGAAAAAGTATGATTGAGTTTTCACGAACTTTTTCCTCTAGCAACATGACCTTGATGGAAAAAAAGTATACCGAACTGTTGGATTCAATCGACTTCGCGATCAGCAGAGCAGAGGCTATGGGACCTTTTAATGGAAACAGTGAGTTTCGGGATACAGCCATTAGACTTTTTGAATTTTACCAGGATATCAGCGAAAACGAGTACGATGAAATCCTCGACATTTTCAGTCAGGATGAATTCTCGGAGGTGGATGTGAAAAGGATTGAAGAACTTGCCGAGGGCATAAGCGAGCGGGAACAGGCCCTTGACTACGAATTTGCCACCGTGCAGAAGGCTTTCGCACGGAAACACGGCATACTACTCAGGGATAACAAGCTTCAACGTAAGATCGATAGGATGTAGGTTCCCCTTTCTCTAGTGGTGTTTTCTCTGCCTACGATGATGGGCCAGCATATGCGAGTTCCGACCAGACACTGGACCACTTCGTCACCCTGACCCAATCTCCTCTCCTTTCATTTCCAGATCTTCGTTCTTTCCCGCTCCTTCTTTCGTCACCCCCGTTACGAAAGTATCCCCGATTGAATATTCTGCGTCGATCTTCTCCGGAGCGTCTGTCAAATGGAAAGCGAATCCTTACTGTCATCTCAAATCTCCTGAGTGTAAATCAAATGTATTGGCCTCCCGAAATGCCGTAGTTATTTACGCACATACGAGAGGCCGTTTTAAGCGCCACCTTAACCCCCTTTTTGGCTTAAACCGCTGAAAGCTTTCGCCCCATTGGTTTATTCTATGATGTTGAGATTCGGCAGCGCTTAATAGGGCATCTCCAATGCCCAGAAGAAGAGATTATAGCGAGTTACTTCAGAGCAAAGGCTGTGCCAAATGGACGCCCCCATAACTTCTATTGATTTCAGGTAGTTAACCTGTATTCTTCTGGGATTAATCCTGAGAAAAGGAAATTGAATACCCAAAGTTGAGAAATTAGATTCCACTTATTGGCAGGAGTTTACACAGGAAGGACGTTCATTGGTAAATCAATTGATATTGTAGTATTAAGATTATATCAAGGCCGTTCGAGAATTGGGATAAAACTTGATGCTGAATTATACGTGGACATCACCCTCTCTAGGAGCTTCAGAGCACATATGGACTTCCTAAGTTTATACGAGAAATGCCAGCTTTGCCCGAGAGGGTGCGGCGTGAACCGATTGAGGGAGGGGAAATCTGCCCACTCGGGATTTTGCAGGGAGAGCCAGCAACTTCGTGTGGCCTACGTGGGGCCTCATTTCGGCGAAGAGCCGCCCATTACAGGTCAGAATGGTTCTGGAACAATCTTTTTTACAGGATGTTCTCTTCAGTGTTCCTTTTGTCAGAATTATCAGATCTCAAGGCATGGCCTTGGAAAAACCATGGATATGAGTGAGCTGTTTCGCGTGGTGATGGAGATGGTGGAGAAAAACCAGGTGCACAACGTCAATCTCGTCACCCCGGATCATTTTTTTCCCCACGCCTTCCAGCTGGTCTCCCTTCTCCGCCGCAGCGGATTCAATCTTCCGGTGGTCTATAACCTCTCCGGCTACCAAGCTCTCGCCATGTTGAAAATTGCAGGGGAATTTGCGGATATATACCTACCCGATTTCAAATATGCGGATCCAGCCCTTTCCATGAGAGTCTCAAAATGCAAGGACTACCCGAGGCTGGCCCTTGAGGCCATTGTGGAGATGGTCGGACAGAAGGGATTCCTCCATGTCTCTGATAACGGTTCTGAATTGGCAGAGACAGGGGTCCTTGTCCGGCACCTCATACTGCCTGGGCAAATTGAGAATTCCTTGAATGCTTTGACCACCCTCTTTTTGGAATTTGGAGGCCGTCTGCCACTCAGCCTCATGTCCCAATACCACCCAGCCCTCCTCCAGCCGCATGGTGAACTTAATCGCTCCATCACCCAAGAAGAGTTTGACAGGGTCTATTCTCACGCCATGGATCTGGGCTTTGAACATCTATACGTTCAATTTCCCGATCAAAACCCCTCTGATCGATCCGATCGTTCCCCTTTCCTGCCTGATTTTCGCCAAGAACGGCCCTTTTCAAAGCAAAGCCCCAACTTTTGACATGGGAAATGGGGATTGCCAAAGATCCTTCAGTCTGCTAATTTGACAAATCATCGCAATTTCAATAGGTTGTTTCTAACTTTACAAATTCCTTTCTGGCTTGTGAGGTCCTTTCTGAAATGAGTAGTCAAATGAAGGTAGCCTATCTGGATTGTTTTTCCGGTATCAGTGGTGACATGCTTCTAGGTGCCCTGCTGGATGCTGGGCTGGACTTCGAGACGGTGAGGAAAGCCCTTGGGACCCTTCCTCTCGATGGGTACAGCCTCGAGATGAAGCGTGAAGAGCGTGGGCGTCTTTTTGGCACCCTGTTCCTGGTTAAGATGGAAAAGGAGAGGCAGAAACACCGTGGATTGAAAGACATCGCTAAAATCATCCGGGCCGGCGGACTCAGCCAGGAGGTGCAAAACAGGAGTATCCAGATATTTGAATCCATCGCCCAGGAGGAGGGTAAGATTCATAATTGCCCTCCAGATGAGGTGCATTTCCACGAAGTGGGGGCCGTGGACTCCATCATGGATATTGTGGGGAGCGTGTTCGGCATTGAATACCTGGGCATAGCTTCAATTTCCGCCTCTTCACTGCCCCTCGGATCCGGGTTTGTGGAAACGCGGCATGGTCGAATACCGATTCCAGCGCCCGCCACCGTTGCCCTGTTGAAAGGGATACCGGTCTATGATTCCGCGCTCGAGCATGAGTTGGTGACACCCACCGGGGCTGCCCTTGTAAAGGGACTGGCCAGCTCCTTTGGGTCCATGCCCTCAATGAGCATCGATAGGGTGGGCTATGGTGTGGGCAGCCGCACTCTGCCTGACAGGCCAAACCTGCTGCGCATTATCATAGGCCGTGATCAAACAGAGCGACAGGTTGAGACCGTCGTCACTCTGGAGGCAAACCTGGACGACACCAATCCGGAATGGCTCGGTTTTCTTATGGGTCGCTTGTTTGAGGCAGGCGCCCTTGATGTGGCCTTCTGCCCCATTCAGATGAAGAAAAACCGGCCAGGCATCCTCGTCCAGGTGATGGGAAAACCTGAGCAGAAGGATACCCTCATGGATATCCTTTTCATGGAGAGCACCACCCTCGGAATCCGTTTCCACTATAGTCAGAGAAAAGTGCTCCCAAGATCAGAGGTGGAAGTGGATAGCCCGTGGGGAAAGATGATCGTGAAAGAGGTTCAACGCCCCGATGGGACATCCTATTTCCTACCCGAATATGAGGTCTGCCGAAAGATTGCGGAACAAAGAAAGATACCCATACGGCAGGTCTATGATTGGGTTACCTCCTTAAACAAAACCTGAAATATGAAAGTGACTAAAGTGAGCTAAAGTGACTAAATTGAACTAAAGTTAAGCTCTACAAGAATTACACCTCGCAGACGCTGCAAAATGGACTCTGGAAGACACCATCACAATCTATTTTTCCAGAAATTTAATCATCTTCAAAGCGGCCTGAGGTGAGAGCGGGTATGGCTAAAAACTTTAGGCATTTCAGGTACTTTAGAAACTCTGGGCACTTAACCAACGGACGCCAATACCTGCTTGATGTCTGAACCCCAATCTGATAGTTTGACTTTTAGGGATGCCTTCAGAAAAGCCGATATCTCCAAGAAATCGGCCCTCTGCTTCGCCTCCTGGTTCGGCGCTGGTTTAATGCCCGTAGCGCCAGGAACATTTGGAACTCTGATGGCTGTGCCGCTGGTCCTGTTCCTCAACCATCTGGGAGCGTTATATGAGGGACTGGCGCTGCTCCTTCTTGTTCCATTAGCGATCTGGTCCTCAAATGTTTGCGAACGATGCCTTGGACGGAATGATCCTCCAGAGGTGGTTGTGGATGAGGTGGCAGGGTTCTTGCTGACTCTCTTTCTCTTGCCATTATCCTGGCTGACGCTCTGTTTGGGATTTGTCCTGTTTCGAGTTTTCGATATTGCAAAGCCATTCCCCATCAGGTGGTTTGAAAAGAAGCTAAGGGGCGGAACTGGGGTCGTCCTGGATGATCTAATGGCCGGGGTCTATGCAAATCTTGGCCTGAGGCTTTTGATGCTTTGGATTTCGTGATTGATGCCACGGAATCCCTATCCTGTTAATCTGGAGAAATCATCTGGACTTTATAGCCTCTCGCTGATCCAAAGCATCCGGAGTGATGGAATGTTGGAACAATGGAATGTTGGGGTTCCCATTCTTCCACCACTCCATTATTCCACTATTCCATGAGGCGGAGCCACCTGGATGCAAGGTGAGATCATAACCATTGGCAATGAACTAATCTCCGGCAGAATCCTGGATCTGAATGCCTGGTATGCCGCCGGCAGGCTCACCGCGTCTGGACTCCGGGTCACACGCATTACCACGGTGGGTGATGACGCGGAGAGGCTTTCAAGGGTCTTAGAAAGGGCCGTTGAACAGTCCTTATTTGTCATCGCAACGGGCGGTCTGGGTTCCACTGAAGATGACGTGACCAATGAAATTGTAGCCGAAACCCTGGATAGACCCCTTTGTCTCAATGAGGAGATGTTCCGGCTAATCAAGAGCTATGTGGCGAGGAGAGGCATGGAGATGTCTTCCTCTCTTGAGAAGATGGCGTGGATGCCGGAGGGTTCTAAGATGATAGACCCGCAGGGGATGGCCTGCGGTTTCTCGCTTTTGGAAGACAAGGTCCGCCTCTATTTTCTCCCGGGCGTGCCAGATCAAATGCGTTACCTCATAGACAAGTTCGTTTTGCCCGAGATTCTGCTCCATTACAAGACGCTCCCCGTGCTGAGACAGAGAATCTTGAAGCTCTATGGTCTCACAGAACCAAGGATCGCAGATCTTTTAAAGGACCTTCCCGGAAAGAGGGAGGATATCATTTTGGGGTTTTATCCCCAATTCCCAGAAAACCACATCACCATCAGCCTGCGGGGACAAGATGAGCCCACCGTCATGGGCGAATTGGACAGGATGGAAAAAGAAATCAGAAATCTGGTAGGGTCCTATGTATTTGCCACTGGAAATCAGAGGATTGAAGACGTATTGGGTGAGATGCTTCGTGAAAGGGGGCAGAGCATCTCTGTGGCAGAATCATGCACGGGCGGCCTTATCGGAAACCTGCTGACCAATTCTCCGGGCAGCTCCACCTACTTTCTTGGAGGCGTCGTCGTTTACAGCAACCAGTCCAAAATGGACCTGCTAGATGTCTCTCAACGGACGCTTGAGAAGTTCGGGGCGGTGAGTGGCCAGACCGTTCGGGAAATGGCCGAGGGTGTCAGAAAACGCCTGAACACAGATATAGGGTTGTCCGTATCTGGAATTGCAGGACCCGATGGGGGCACGAAAGAAAAGCCTGTGGGCACAGTCCATATTGGCCTTGCTGTGGAGAAGGAGATTTTTTCGGGAAAGTATCGATTTTGGGGCACGAGAGAGCAGATCAAGTTGAATACCTCCATGATGGCCCTGGATTGGGTGAGAAGATACCTTAATGAAGATTCGTTCCTTCCTAGCTTTTGAGCTGCCGTCGGAGATCAAGAAAATCGTAGCCCGAGTTTCCGGGGAACTCCGCCAATCCACTTTGAATGCCAGATGGGTAAAGGTGGACAACATACATCTCACTGTGGTCTTTATGGGCAGTATCGAAACGGAAGACATTCCCGCGATCGCACAGGGCGTTCAAGAAGTCTGTCAAACATACGGCCCTTTTGATATGTCTTTAAAGGGGATCGGCTGTTTTCCAAACAGGCGCAGTCCAAGGGTCCTTTGGCTAGGGTTGGATGGTGACCTGGAGCCCATGTCAGACTTCAGGGATGCCCTTCAAGGGCACCTCACAGGCTTCGGGATAAAGGAGGAGAAGAGAAAGTTCAAACCTCACCTGACCCTTGCGAGATTTAGGAAGCCCAAGAGGATGGATGTTAAGGAGGACCAGCTCCTGTCAAAGTACGAGGATATATCCAGCTCTGTTTGCCCATTGAAAGAACTGATCTTGTTCAAAAGTGACTTGAAACCGACCGGTGCAGTCTACACAAAAGTGGAAGCCTGGCCTTTGACAGGGCACAGATAAGGGTGGACGCGCGAAAAGAAGTAAGGCGTGAAAAGAGACGAGGATAGCCTTTCTCGCCTTTCCCGCTTTTTCCGCACCGCCATTTTGGTCTCAGGCCTGTCGGATCTAAGCCCTTAGGGAATAGTGCAAGACTGGGTCTTAGGGAGAAACTTTAGGCACTTTAGACACTTTAGCCCCGCCTGCCATAGCCATTTGTGAGTAATGCTAAATGCTTGTTCATGTAGGGTTATTTCGGTTGGCTCAAGTCGTACAGGCAAGCTGGCATTGGCGGGCAGGTCACTTTAGGCACTTCTTGTGCGTGTAAAACCACAAATAACGAATAATTATTAACGGA
>JASFIT010000186.1:0-8827 GCA_050122535.1 Desulfobacteraceae bacterium
GGAGGGGCTGAAAAAAAAATAAGAAAACAGAGGGCTTCAGAGCGTGAATCTGTCTCCAAGCCTCCACCACTCGATGATCGATCCATGTCGTCTGAACTGGACGCCATCCCTCCGCTCAATTTCCCGGATCCAATCCCCTAACCTTGAGGCGTGATGGATGATGAGAGGGGTGCTATGCTGAGGGAGGATGTCAACAGCGAGTCCATGCTGGTCTATGGTTTCTTGAATATGGGCGAAGGTCTCTTGCGTATCCCACGGCGTGGGATGGATAAATCCATGGACGGCCCCGTCTTTCCTGGAATATCCCCATTGCAGAGGGAATGTTTCTTTGAGTTCCCTCATCAGGCGAATGGCACGCAGGTTCGTCTCCACACTCACGCCTTTGTTTAAATTGTCCAATATCCGATCATCGAAAGACTCAAAGCCCACCGATGCCAAGAGGATACGCACGCCCATGTCCCTTGCCAACTTCAGGGACTGGCGCAGATGTTTCTCCCCCTTTAAAAACCAGTCTGCCCGCATAATAAGGTTTATCTGGGATACGCTGATTTTCGTTTCTCTGACCCCTCTCAATAAGCGTGGTAGTCCTGGTAGGGGATTCTCATTAATCAATTCAAAGGGGATTCTCCTGCCATCTCCCCTTTCTGGTAGGCAGCGGATCTGGCGCACGACCGTCTCCATGTCCAATGCACCGTAAAATCCCTTATCAACGGCCACGTCGCAGAAAGCACATCCTCTGAAAGGGAGTGTGACCTTTCTTGCCCCGTTCCCCAAGGAGACGGGATCGTCTATCTCAATAGACCGCTTTTGGGCCGCATAAGGACATCCTATCTGCTGCAATACTTGGCCGGTGCGGAGCTTCAGGGGGACGAGACCCGTTTTCATTATTATATAGATATTATTCCATCTCATCTCACCCAAGAACTTCTCATCCCATCCCTGCTTAGGATTTTGAATCATTTCACCATTCTCTCGAAAGCATAGGAGTCCCGGGCTCTCATTCCAGCCATCTCCATCCAGATTTTCCAAGAGGTGGATGGCCTGCTCTGCCGGTCCTGGGAGGGCGAAGGAAAAATTCTTAGATAGCCCTTGGAACCGGTGGGGATTGATCTGCCAATTAGGCTCCCCCAGGTAGTCCACATCGGCCTGAGGGCCCGCTAGGATGGTGAGGGCCCCTTCATCTTTGAGTTCCTGAGCAAAGGCGAAGAGGTCTTGGCGACCGCTCAAGAGGGAGAAACCAATGATGGGCCTTTGCGCCCCGAAATACTCAGCCAAGGCCCTTTTGAGCATGGTTTTGTCATCTTCACGGGCGACTGCTACGACAATACACTCATAGGGTGTATTCCCTTGGATAACAGTAGCAGCCCTCTGTGGCCCTAGGAGACCATAGGTCTCCCCCGTGAAGTAACTGGCCATAATGGCCATTCTTTTTCTAAGTCTTATCTGGCTTTCGGAAGGTGACATCCCGTGTCCAATCATCAAGGCATAGCTGCTAGGTCTTCAACGTCTTTCTTCATTTGGGTCATTCTGTTGGCATTGTAGCAGGCCTCTTGTCGATGTTATACTGAGAATTACCGTTTAGCCATAGGAAAACCAGGGAAACCTAGGGTTGAAATTAGAGTTTAGAGAATTTAAGATCTAGAAAGGCCCGCAGTGTGCGCACTGCGGGCATTTGACCAGGAAGGAGTAGAATGTGGGTGTAAAAGTGTATATCCATAAGACCCATCGTACCTATACCGATGGCTTAGAGGTGGTGGAGGTTGAGGGTGGGACCGTTGGCGATTGCCTCGAGGACTTGGTGCAGCAGTATCCTGGCATGAAAGAAGGCCTGTTTGATAAAAAGGGCAAACTACTCAATGTGGTAGAAGTCTACGTGAACAATGAAAGTGCTTACCCGGAAGAACTGGCCAAGTCCGTTAAGGATGGGGACGAGATCCAACTTATTCTCATGCTGGCTGGTGGGTAAGCGTGAGAAAAGAAAAGTAAGCAGTAAGAAGTAGACAGTAAGGACTAGGACTCTATGTAGCGCCTAGAGCTTACTGCCTACTGTGTAGAAGGACGCAAACAGAACCCATCATAATGGTTAAGATTGGGTGAGAATTCTGAAATTCCAGTATGGGCAATTACAATGCAGCCTGTAAGGCTGCGGCCTCCCTCTGAGCGGCGGATAAGCGCCGTGCCGCATCTTTTTTCTTGTGTTGAGTCAGTCTTCCTGCCTCCACATAGTCCACGGCTTTTACATCGCAAAACCGCACACACTGGGGTTTGCCGCCGCAGAGGTCGCATTTGAATACCTTCTTGTCCAAGTCGTTATAGTTCATGGCGCCGAAAGGGCAGACAGCCACACAAGTGCGGCAACCGATGCACACATCATAATCAACGGTCAAGAAGCCGAAGTCCTCATCGCGAGAAATGGCCTTCACAGGGCACACATTCATGCATGGCGCATCCTCACATTGCTGACAGGACATGGGGATATACAACCCCTCCGACTCCCACTTCATGACCTTTATACGACTTCTGGCGGGGTTTGAAACACCGTCATGCATGACCGAGCAGACCAGCTCGCAGAGTCTGCAGCCGGTGCATTTCTGGTAGTCTATCATCAGCATTTTCTCCATGGATCTTCTCCTTTCCAGTCATTAGAGCAGATGGGATGGCTCTTTGTCTATGTCAAGTCTCTTCAGTGTCTTGGGAAGAGGAACACCGTTCTTGTCCCAGCCGTGGTGCTCGTAGAATTCATCAAGCATCTTGTTGAACTTTTCTCGATCTATGGTCATTCCAATCACATCAGGCGCTCCGCGCGTGCAAGGTTCATCAAAATAGCGGTGACAAAGCATGTCACCCTTTATCAAGTCATCCTTTACCAATCCCTCCCTGAGATTAAAGAGTCTTTCCATATTGCTAGACCTCTCGGCAATGGTCCAGATCTCTAAAGGTGTCAATTCCAGTCCCGTATTGTAATAGAGCACCTTGGACCAGTCTTCAAAATTGGGAAGGGTTGCCCCGAGGAAGGTGGTGTGATACTTGCAAATCCCGAGAGAGTCCACGCCCATGAAACAAGTCTCTTGCCAAAAAACCTGCCAAGGCTTTCCCTCATAATCGGTATGCTCAGAGCTCAAAGGCCCGTCATAGGGCACAGGATTGCTGTATATCTTCCTCAGCACTTCCTCAGGCAAATGGTAGAGGTCAATGGCGGGGCGGCTCCTCAAATGATCTGAACCCCTTGAGGCCGTGGCCACGTTGAGTGCCAATCCGGGCGTTGCCCGCTCGTCCGAGTTCAGGTTGTTCATCCCCTTGACCTGAACGAGGTATTCAAAGGAGTCCTTGCCAATTTTTTCGGCGGCCAGGATTCCTCCATCTGCCAGCGTATCTCCGAGAAAGCCCTTCCTATAGGTAATACGATCGATCATCTCCAGGACGGCTTCATCATTTCCAAACCTCAGATCAATGCCGTCAGTGTCTTTGCTGGTGAGGATTCCCTTTTCATAGAGCTCCATGGCCCAGGAGATAAGACTTCCCGTTTCCAGGCAATCTATGCCGTACTGATTGGTCAAGTGATTCCCAACAAGGACGGTCTCGGCATTCTTGGTATCCGGCTCTGCACCAAATGCACATTGCGCGGTGTACTCAGGCCCTTCATCATATGTCCCTGCATAGGGACCGGAAGGAATCTTATACTGGGCGCGGCAGTGCACCTGACAGGCAAAGCAACCGGCCATGTGGTACTCTCCCATCGTCTCTGTGGCGATCTCATCCAGCCTTTCTGGTTCGATGTCATCCGCATACTCACACTGGTTGTGCTGGAAATTCCTGGTCCTTACACCGCCCCAGGAATTTGTCGCCCCAAAGATGAAAGGCGTTCCCAACGCTCCCATGGTTTGATTTACTTTGGCGCTTGTGATTTGATCAATGAATCGTTTGTTATACTCCAATGCGTCGACAGGATGGGCAATCTTTATGTCCATTGTCCCTCTGGCAGCGATGGCCTTGAGGTTTTTCGAGCCCATCACGCAACCCATGCCCGTTCTGCCCCCAGCGTTTTTGATACCTGTCATCACATTGGCAAACCGGACCAAATTCTCACCCCCCGGGCCGATCACCATACTCTTGATGTCCTCATCTCCCAATTCTTCCCTAATGGCCCATTGCGTTTCAGTAACAGACTTGCCCCACAGGTTTTCCGCATCTCGTATCTCTATTTCACCGTTGTGAATCCAAAGATAGCAGGGCTTTTTCGCCTTGCCTTTGATAACCAGGTGGTGAAAGCCGGCCCAGGCCATTTCGGGAGAAAAAAATCCCCCCATATTGGTGCTGCCGAGTAGATTTGTGAGCGGAGATTTTGCCATGACGTGCGTTCTGGATGTGGCAGAAGCGCAGGTCCCGCATAAAATGCCGCCGCTCACCATGAGCGCATTTCCAGGGCCGAGCGGGTTACATCCTTTCTTCGTATGATTATAAAGCAAATATGCATCCAGCCCCCTACCACCGAGGAATTTCTTTCGAACCTCAAGCGGAATAGGCCTGGTTTCAATCTCACCCTTGGAAAGATCGATGTAAGCTACCTTCCTATCTAATGCCATTTTTCTATTCCCCTTTCTTTACTGCTTTTTTTCCGCCGCCTTTTTGGCTGCGGCCTCTTGGGCGATTCTTTTGTTCACATCCCATACGGGTCCCCGAATGCGAGGAAAATCAGGGCGAATCCAAGATACGCGGAACTCAAGACCGCATTCGGAGCACTTGCATATCTTGGCCCCTCGCTCTACCTCAATTCTTCCCATACAACTTGGATTATGGCACCTGAATTTGCCGTAGGTCCTGGTCTTCCTGAGACTCTCGGCCCCTGACAGCTTCTCTTTGTCGATTGCCATAATGGTCTCTCCTTTCTATTTCTGACCGAAATATTAAAAGTGATCTTAAAGGCAGACAAGCGATTAAGAAACCCCTTGGCCTGCTTCCTTATATGTCTTCAGCGACCAAACGCTTCATTGATGCATCATCCCTTGTGTCCAGAGCACACTCTGTAAATGATGTCCACATAACTGCTTTTCTTGCACCTTTCACACACGGACAGAAGCTCACCTATCTTTTCAGCACTCTCGCCTTTTTGTAGGTGTTCAAATTCCTTTTTGGGCATGATGTACCCCCCACAAGTAGGACAAAAAATGGCATGCTGGTCATATCCACGTTGCAGCAAAAGTTCCCTCAGCGCCATCATAAAGTCCTGGAAATTGATCCCGCACGGGCAAAAGAAGGTGCACTCCTTACACGTCAGGCAATACCACAAGGCTTCATCATCGACCTTCTTGGGGTCCAGGGATAGCCGCTCTACGACGCCTCTGGGGGAACGGTCGTACACGTATTCCCCATAAAAGTCCAGCATGGGGCAGACAGCAGAACATTTACCGCACTCTAGACAAAGATAGAGGTTGTTTTCCCGGATAAGCCGCTCGATTTCTGTTTTCAATCCTTTCAATTTCCCCTGCTTCTCATAGAGACGCTAGGCTACGCTTCGTTCATGGGTTTCTGCCGTGGTATTCACCATAGCCAATATCTCTTCATCAGTAAATCCCTTTAGCTGAATAGCTCCACTGAGACAAGAGGCCACGCACAAGCCGCATCCCTTGCACTCGGCAGGGTTGGCCAGGGCTACTTTCCTGCTTTCTCCCATCATATCCTTCCAATCGGACCAATCCATGGCGCTAAAAGGACAGATCTCCACACACCTTCCACAGGTAGAACATTTCAGGGGATCAACCTCAGCGGTAAATGCCTCGCTGACCACCTGTCCCTGGGCCATGGGGACGGCCGCCTTGGCTGCAGCCGCATAACCCTGCGCGATGCACTCCATTATCTCTGTGGGATAACGTGCGCATCCAGCAATGAACAAACCATCAGAGGGAAACTCAACCGGTCTGAGCTTCTGATGGGCCTCCAGAAAATACCCCTCACTTCCAATGGGTATTCTCATGATCTTGGAAAGTTGCTCGTTGTCCTCTATAGGTACCAGGGGTGTATTCAGAAGCACGAGATCCACATCGATTTCAATATTCTCTCCGATGAGCTCATGGTAGACTTCAACCCTTGCGGCCAAGTTATTGGCACCCATAATTTCTGGGGGTCGATCCACGTTATAGCGGATGAATCTGATTCCCATCTGGAGTGCTCTTCTGTAATAGTCCTCAAAGACTTTTCCGCCGGCCATAATATCCCTCTGCAAAATCCTTATCTCTGCCTGCGGATTCGCCTCTTTCATCAAGATGGCATTCTTCATGCCCGTGATACAACAAAACCGTCCGCAATATGTCCTTTCCTCTACCCTTGCGCCAACGCAATTTATCATGACGACATGATTCAATTCAGAGTAATTTGACTTGAACTTCTGCTCGAATTCAAGCTGTGTCATCACATTATGGAACTGACCATACCCAAAAAGCCCTGCCGGCTTAAGTTCCTCCGCACCCACAGCTACAATGATGGTGCCCACCTTCAACTCTTGGGTTTTACCCTTTTTCTTGATCACTGCCTTAAAATTCCCAATAAAACCATTCACACCAGTCAGTTCCACGCCAAGATGGACCCTGATCCTTTCATGATTTGAGACAGCCTTGAGTAAGGGATGAAGGAGGTCTGCAGAGGGTTCATTCGTGGGAAAGACCCTGTTTATATCTCTCAAAAGCCCGCCCAGTCTCTCTTTCTTTTCTATTAATTCAACCCGGTAGCCCTGGTTGGCGAGACTCAAGGCCGCTGAGAGGCCGGAAATTCCGCCTCCAATGACTAGGGATGCCTTTATAACGTCTGTGGACAAGTCCTCTTGGGGCCTTAGTAGCGTAACCTTGGCCACCCCCATGCGGACCAGGTCCTTGGCCTTTAATGTGGCGTCTTTATGCCTGTCCATATGGACCCAGGAGCAATGCTCCCTGATGTTCACAAACTCAAAAAGGTATTTGTTGAGACCGGCTAACTCACAGTTTTTTTTGAATAGGGGTTCATGGGTGCGCGGCGTACAAGAGGCGACCACCACCCGATTAAGATGATGTTCCTTTATCATGTTCCGAATGGAGGAGAGGCCGTCCTCCGAGCAGGTATAGAGATTGCCTTCGGCATAAACGACAGTGGGCAGGGTTCGTGCATACTCCACAACCTTGGGTACATCAACGATACCGCCGATGTTTGTTCCACAGTGGCAAATAAAAACCCCGACCCTAATGGACATATTGGCGTCTCTCCTCAGGAAACATGTGCCATGACTTCGGCCACCTTGGACGCTGCTGCCGAGGCCCGGATAACAGAATCGGGTACGTCCATGGGAGATTGGCAAAAACCACATCCAAAAATTCCTTCCCGGGTTGTGCCGAACGGGTTGATGAGTTCTTGGGGTGTGGAGATAAAACCGAACTCATCCAATTCAATACTCAGATTTTCTGCGATGGAAAGATTACTCTCGCTCGGTATGAGGGCCTGGCACAGAATGACCATGTCAAATTCTCTGGCCTCGAACACTCTATGGATCGTATCCTCATAATGAATGACCGGATTATTATTCTCCTCATTCTCGGTCACCCGGCCCGGCCTCGCACGCACGTATTCCACGGCATACTGACTTTTGGCCCTGCGGACGTACTCCTGGAAACCTTTTCCAGCTGCCCTCATATCCATGTAAAATATCGTTGAAGTGAGCGCTGGATAATGTTCACGAGCAAGAATGGCCTCCTTTGTGGCATGCATGCAGCAGACGGCGGAACAATACCTCTTGTGCCGAATATCCCTTGATCCCACACATTGAATGAAAGCCAATCTCTTGGGTTCCTCATCGTCAGAGGGACGCTTTAGATGTCCACCCGTGGGGCCCGATGCACATATCATTCTCTCAAACTGCATGGCAGTAATGACATTCTTGATACTGCCCCAACCGTATTCCTTTAAAGGCGCCACATCATAAAGATCAAATCCGGTGGCCAGAACGACGGCACCTATATTCAGGGACAAGACCTTCTCTTTCTGTCCATAATTGACCGCCTTGGCCTTACATATCTTTTCACAGACACCGCATTTTTTGCCTTGCATCGTCCGGCAATGATCTGGATCGATAACATATGTGGAGGGCACTGCCTGCGGAAAATATTTATAAATGGCCTTCCTCTTACCCAGGCCGGTATTGAACTCATCATCCGCCTTGGTGGGACACTTTTCAGCGCAGTCCCCACAACCGACGCATTTGTTCTCTTCCACAAAACGGGCCTTCTTTATGACCTTGGCCTTGAATTTCCCCGGTTTGCCTTTCAGTTCTGCCAGTTCAGAATAGGTGAGGAGTTCGATATTGGAATGGTTGGCGCATTCGATCATCTTTGGGGCTAAGATACACATGGAACAGTCATTCGTGGGAAAGGTTTTGTCCAGCTGGGCCATTCTTCCCCCGATGCTCGGTTTCTTCTCAACAAGATAGACCTTAATGCCCATGTTGGCCAGGTCTATGGAGGCCTGAATGCCTGCTATACCACCACCGATGACGAGCACTGCTTTCTGTCTCAACGCAGCTAACCCCTATGATGCCTAGGATGGGTCCATCCGAGGACTCGGCCCTGCTTTCTTGGCCTTGGTGCTAGAGTTCATCATTATGAACAAAAAACTGAGCGAATGATAACAGGTTTCTGCTTTTTGTCAAGGGGAAAAGCTTGTTCTCTCAGTTCCCTAGCCTATTGGCAGAGGTCAAAAAGATTTGGAATAAATAGTTGTTGACAGAAGATAGGAGAGGATGTAAAGTGTCGCAAATCGTTCAGCATGGCGAACAATGTCTGGAAAGTATCAAGCCCCTTCCGTAAAAAAG
>JASFIT010000187.1:0-8810 GCA_050122535.1 Desulfobacteraceae bacterium
CCTGACATTGTGATCGGATATAATAATGCCAATGCCTCTGTCTTTCAACTGTCTGATGATCTCTTTGATATCATTTAAGGCGAGGGGATCAATCCCTGCGAAGGGCTCATCAAGCAACATGAACCTGGGTTCAGTCACAAGGGCTCTGCTGATTTCCAACCTCCGCCTTTCACCACCGGACAAGGATGACGCCTTTTGTTTAGCTAACTGGCTGATGTTGAGCTCAGAAAGCAGTTTCATTGCTCTTTTCTTGATATGACGTGAGGAGATATTGATATTCTCCATGATGGCGAATAGGTTTTCTTCGACAGTGAGCTTCCGAAAGACAGACGGTTCTTGGGCAAGGTAGTTAATCCCTTTCCTCGCCCTCAGATACATGGGGGCTTCTGTGATGTCCTCACCGTCCAGATATACCTTGCCCCCATTGGGACGCGTGAAACCTATTATCATGTAAAAGGTCGTTGTTTTCCCGGCACCGTTCGGACCAAGGAGGCCGACGATCTCCTTCCGCCTTAAGGTCATCCCAATCTGGTCCACAACCCTTTTTCCATTATAGATCTTGACCAGCCCTTTTGCTTCGAGCAAATCTGTGTTATCCACTGGCTCAGCTACCTCTTGTCGCTTCTTGGATGCAGGACAGCCCTCACTTTTTCCTTTTCAGAGCCTTCCACAATACTACGGCTTTCTTTCAAATATAGGGTAATCTTAGACCCCTCTACAAAGTCATTCCCTTGCTTGACAACGGGTCTACCCGTCAGGACCACCTTTTCATCATTCTCATAGTAAACGGCCTTTTCTGACATGGCCAAAGCCCCATCTGGCCGGCTGATCTTCACCTTGCCAGTTGCGACAATCTTATCTATTCGCACATCTGTTTTGCCGGATTCCTTGTTAGCGGATTGATCAAGGTAATAAACGATCATTTTCTCGCAGATAATCGTCATATCATCTCTTTTGGCGTCCACCTGACCACTAAATACTACGATTCTCTTCTTATTATCAACCTCAAGGGATTGGGACTTGATGACTATGGGTCCCCCATCTGCTTTCTCCGGATCCTGCTGCAGGCTCAGTTGCGTTTGCCCAATGGCAGGAAAGAGCAGACTGAAAAAGAGGGTCAGGAAGATTCGTCTAAATGAATTGCCTCTCATAGGATCAATGATTCCTTGTTAATACGCGTCGTGACGTCAGAATAAATTCTCAAGGTTTCCTTCTCCAGATTGTAGTATAGGCCCCGGCCAGCCACAGAAAAAAAGGGACCAAGAATCCTGACCGGCTCCTCTGTTTTCAGATACCCTTCCTTTTCTTTATAGAGGATGTGCTCGGTGATGATCTGGTATCCATTATCCGTAGAGGCCTGCAGATCTCCATGAAGGTTGATTTCCCCAGAATTTCTATCGTATTCGCCCCTTTCCCCATTCAATTCAACCGTGGGTCTGTTTTGGGGTCTCAGTTTGAGCCGAAATTTCTTAAAAGATATAAAGGTCTTGTCTTTCGAGAATTTGACCTCTTTGGCATCCAGAGTCCATTTCATTCCCTTATTCGGGTCGTCTTGGGCATAAGAGACATTCTTGAGCTTGAGCCCCTCTTCTCCCACAATATCTGGAAGAAGAGATTCTTTTACAAGCTCCTTTTGGGCTCCAATCATGTAAAGAGCAACCACAACCAAGAGAATGGCTATTCCTAGAAGTGGCCAGTGTTTTTTGAAAAAGCGCGTCATATTGCAATAATTATACCAAATAGCAAATAGGGGGTAAAGCCTATTCTCCCCGACCAAAACGTCAAGGCGCTGTGCCCGGCCAATTTTGTTGGGCCTTCAGGATCAATTCACAGACCTCTCTTACCGCCCCGTGGCCGCCCTTTTGCTCTGTCACATGGCTGGCCGCATCCCGAACCTCGGAAGCGGCATCCGCCACTGCAATGGAGACACCAGCTTGACTGAACATGGGGAGATCCGGCAGATCATCTCCCATGCAACATACCTGATCTTTTATTAGATTCTTTCGCGCAATGACTTCTCTGCAAAGGGATCCCTTTTGTTTTACACCTTGATAGACTTCTTGGATACCCAATTCTTTTGCCCGACATTCAACTGCTTTCGATTTTCGTCCTGTAATGATGACCACATCGATACCCGCATCCAATAAGCGTTTCACGCCGTATCCATCCCTCACATGAAAGCGCTTGATCTCTTCACCACGCCCATTAATAATGATGCGTCCATCCGTCATCACACCATCCACATCCAGGATAAGGAGCTTGATTTTGGTTGCCCAGTCTCCTGTCATCATAACTTCAAAAATACCATAACAGCATTAAAAAGTGCTGCCAGAAATTTGGGGCATGAATAGAAACAAATCCCATTGAATGTGGATCCAAGACCCAAAAAAATTTTATTTTTCTCCGTGCCTTCCGTTTTCTGACCTGACTCCGGTCAGGTTTATGCAGCGCCTAAAGGTCTTCGGAAGGACACAAATCAATCCACGGAGCGCACCAGGCGGTGAATCTTTTTGAGCATATCCAGAAGTGGCATGACCTGGTCCAAGGGAAGGGAGTTGGGACCATCGCAAAGGGCGGACTCGGGATTGGGATGAACTTCCATGAAGACACCATTAGCACCTGCTGCGACAGCGGCCCTGGAAAGATATTCCACAAATTCTCTCTGACCCCCAGAGCTTGCACCACTGCCTCCAGGTAATTGAACGCTGTGGGTTGCGTCAAAGACAACCGGAAAGCCGAAGTCCTTCATGATGGCTATGGACCTCATATCAACGACCAGATTATTGTAACCAAATGAAATGCCTCTTTCAGTAATAAGGAGTTTTCGATTGCCCGTTGAGGTGATTTTGTGTATGGCGGGCTCCATTTCCCACGGAGAAAGAAACTGGCCCTTCTTCAGATTAATGGGAAGACCCGTTCCAGCAGCACTCATAATGAGGTTTGTTTGACGGCACAAGAATGCGGGTATCTGAATAACATCTAGTACCTTTGCAGCCTTCTCGATTTCAGACATCTCATGAACATCTGACAAAACGGGCAGGCCGGTCTCCTCTTTCACCCTCTGAATGATTTCAAGCCCCTTATCAACGCCAGGTCCTCTAAAGGAGTCGAACGATGTCCGGTTGGCTTTATCATAGGAGGTTTTGAAAATGACTGGAAGATCCATCACCTCACTGGTTTCTTTCAGAAAACTAGCAACCATTGAAGTTGTTTCTTCATCTTCAATAACACAAGGGCCAGCAATCAAAAAGAGGGGGCCACTTTCTTCAATAGTCAGATTTCCGATCTGGATGGTATCCTTCATCTAACCTTCCATAGGCAGACAGATCTAGTATTTTGGAATTCACCGATGGTCGTTCCTATGGGTATGCTTATCTGAAGGGCAGTGGAAAGTCAAGAGAACAGAAGGTGGCCAATATGAGGCAACTTTTGCTTGTCATCTGGCTTGATAATCACTATTATAGCTGTTTTTAAATAATGGCTGGAGGTCCGGATAGAAATGCCACAAAGAAAGCCATCCAAGACCATCGAAGAGATTAACCGTAAAATCAAGCAGGGCAAAGTGGTCGTTGTAACCGCTGATGAGATGACAGAAATCGTGAAGCGGAAGGGGCCTCAAAAAGCCGCCAGACAGATCGATGTGGTCACGACAGGCACATTTGCGCCCATGTGCTCATCCGGAGCCTTCATCAACTTTGGCCATACGAAACCAACGATCAAAGCGGCTAAAGTCTGGCTGAACGGCGTACCTGCCTATGCGGGACTGGCTGCCGTGGATGTCTATATAGGGGCGACAGAACCTGCAGAGGATGATCCGCTCAACCGCGTTCATCCCGGTCAATTCAAGTACGGTGGGGGCCATGTGATCCAGGATCTCATAGCGGGCAAGAAAGTAAAGTTGAGGGCGACTGCCTACGGAACGGACTGTTACCCGAACCGGGAGATCGATAAAAGGGTCACCCTCGCTGATTTGCCATACGCTGTGTTGCTGAATCCCCGAAATGCCTATCAGAACTACAATTGCGCCATTAATTTGTCCAATAAGACCATCTATACCTACATGGGTGTCCTCAAACCCAGGGCGGGCAACGCCAATTACTCCACGGCCGGACAGTTGAGCCCCCTTTTGAATGATCCCTATTATTTGACCATAGGTATGGGGACGAGGATTTTTCTTGGCGGGGCCAAAGGTTTTGTTATCGGCCCAGGGACGCAGCACAACCCGGGTGCCAAAAGAGGGAAAAACGGTGTGCCCCTCAGCCCAGCGGGGACCCTTATGGTCATGGGCAATCTAAAAGAGATGGCTCCCAGGTGGATAGCGGGTGTCAGCATGCTCGGCTATGGATGTTCTCTGGCCGTGGGGATTGGGGTTCCCATACCCATTTTGAATGAGGAAATGGCCAGGTATACGGGTGTCTCTGATGAGGAGCTCTCCACCCAGATCATCGATTATGGTCACGATTATCCAAAAGGAGAGGCATCCAGCCTCGGGCAGGTGAGTTACGCAGAGCTGAAGAGTGGAACCATGAAGTTCAATGGGCAAGAGGTTCCTACGGTACCGGTCTCGTCCTATTTAAGGGCCGGGGAGATTGCAGGCATACTTAAAGGGTGGATTGAGAAGGGTGAGTTTATCCTGTCCGAACCGCAGGAAATGGTACCAACAGTAGACAGGGTCTAAAGTGGACGACCTTCCTGTCGGCGCCCTAGGGGAGTGGTTAGAGAAAAAAATTGACAAGGTCAGACATTGAATCTATAAAGGAAGAAATTCAGGTATGAAGCCTGAATACTCTCTTCCATAGTCTAAGTTTCTATTTACCCAAAAATAAAGCCACGAAGGTGAGTATTCTCTGAAGAGAATACGGGTCTTTGTGGCTTTTCTTATTTAATGAAAGGGGGTTAGAAGATGAAAAAAAGGGTGACGATTACTTTCGCTCTTGCACCACTCATTTCTCTTATCACATGGCTCAATGTCATGGCTTGCGGATTTGAGGAATACAGGGAGATAAAATACAGCAAAGAGATGGTTCGGGCCATGAATGCGGTTTTTAAGGCCCGCAACGCCCTTGGTCTTGAAAAGGGGGATGAAAAGCTTCTCGCCTTGACTAACGCCGGATATGGCATAGTGAAAGGCAAGACCACAGAACCTTTCCTGGACATCATATCCAATGTCACCGCCTGTACGATGGGCACTCGTAGCCTCTTGTTGGTCCAGACTGCTTTTACTGACCCCTTATGGTGTGCATTATACAGGAAGGATAACAACAAACTGGTTCTTATAAAATGGAGCCAGGGCGCCTTCAAACAACAGAATCTTGACATTTCTCCTGACAGAATCTTACATCCGGAAGCTTGGAAACAAGCTGCGTCGGGACTCGTTGGGGGCAAAACCCTTTTTTCCGTGGTTACCATCTGCAATAGCTGGGCTGCTGGGGCTTCATGGCCCCTCCTGAAGAGTGCTGAATTGCATAATCACATCTGTCCGGGTCTAAATGTGGGCTATATTATTGGGAATTATCTGAAAAAAAATCATCCACTGCGTAAAGGGGAGAAATATGTCTTTTTAGCTGCCCCGCCCATTTGCGCCATTGACACTCTGCAAAAGATGTATGATTGCACGGTTGGGAAGGGACTGACGTTTGCCAAGGCTGTAGAAAAACATAAAGTAAAGAGATATTCCGGTAACCTGTGGTTTGAGGGGAACCCACTATCTACAATAATCGTCATAGCCATGCGCGCTAATGAAAAGGGCAATTCCTGTGAAGGGGTTGTCCTGGGTATGGACTGGAAACATCTTTTTGAGGATACAGGTGTAAACTACCAGGATTTTGCACCGCCCGGGGGAAAATCAAACCCCACTTTTTTTATTTCAAGGGCAACTCTCTCCATCAGAATGGCGTCCATGAACCTGGAACAAAAGATTAAGTATATAAAAGAACTCAAGAGGTTTTTCGGTCAGGCAAGTCTAGCCCACAAACTCGCCAGAGATGGAACGGATCCCTACGCTATCATTTGGGGTTTGTAGGGATCGTAAAATGAGGGTGCATTTTTATGTAGTCTGTATCAGCAGCATAAGTCCGGTTCAACGCACAAATTATCAATGCTATCAGTTAATCAAGCCTGCTACGGAAGGTAAGGGGAGAAATGCTCTATGAATGTCAAAAGGGTGTTAATGGTGATCTTTCTGCTTCTCTTTTTATCGCTGCCAACTCTTGCAAGTGCCCATAAGGTCAATGTGTTTGCGTGGGTAGAAGGGGACAGGGTTTTTACAGAGAGCTACTTTCCCGATGGCCTCAGGGCCGCCCACTCTCATATAGAGGTGTTTGACGAACATGGGAATAAGTTGCTCACCGGAAAGACGGACAGCCAGGGCATGTTTTCCTTCAATTTACCCCAAAAAGAAGATCTGAAAATTGTGATTCGTGCCCCTGGTGGGCATCGGGCAGAGTTCAACCTAGAAATTGAAGAGAAACCTACTGGAGAGGATCGCCCAGAAAGTGGGCACACCAAAAGGCCGCCCCCCCTTGTGGGGATCCCCTGCATAACTGAGGAAGAGATTAGAGCCGTCGTTGAAAAGGTTTTGGATGAAAAACTGCGTCCGTTGCAGGAAAGGCTGTTGGAGCATCAGAAAAGGGGACCTGGCATCACGGAGGTCTTGGGTGGCATCGGATATATCATTGGCTTGATGGGTGTGGCCGTCTATTTCAGCCATCGAAAGAAGGCTCAAAGTAAGGGGTAGTGGCGAGGCAGAGCGCGGTCATGAGAAAAGAATAAAGGTGGCGCAAAGGTGTTAGAAGAGAGCTTTGTCCATGGCGAATCTGTGATCCACCGTCTTGACCCCAGGGTCAGAACGGTCGTTGCGGGCGCATATTCCATTGTGGTGGCCACAGCTGATCGTTTCGTGGCCCTGGTGCCGGCCATAATGATCGCTTTTAGCTTTCTCCTAATTGCCAGAATTTCATTGATAAGGGTCATCCCGCGTCTCCTTATGGTGAATGGCTTGATCCTACTTCTATGGTTCTTCCTTCCATTCACCTCAGAAGGTGAACCCCTGTTCACTATTGGACCTTTTATAGGCACAATGGATGGCATCATCCGTGCCAGCGTCATAACCATAAAGGCTAATACGATTATTATGACTTTAATGGCTTTTGTTGCAACTATGCCCATATTCACCTTGGGACGGGCTATGCGATCTCTCCACGTGCCCGCCAAAATCGTACATTTGATTTCGTTTGCTTATCGCTATATCCATGTAATTCATACGGAATACGGCCGACTTATGAATGCCATGAAGATAAGAGGCTTTTACCCCAGAAATGATCTCCATACGTATAAGGCATATGCCTATCTGGTTGGCATGTTGCTTGTGAAAAGCTATGACCGCGCCAGGAGAGTCCAGGCCGCCATGCTCTGCCGAGGATTCAACGGGACCTTCTATGATCTGAGCGAATTCTTCATGAAGACTTCAGATCGACTGGCCCTGGTGTTACTTCTTTTGGTTACTGTTTGTATCGGGTTACTGCAATGGACAAGAATAATCTACTGATCAAATTGGAGAATGTCTCTTATGGCTATCCGGGCGGAAGGGCAGTCTTGAAGGGTCTCTTTTTTGAACTCAGGGACAAAGAAAGGATTGGTCTTATTGGGCCCAATGGCAGCGGAAAGACCACTCTGTTCCACGTGATCATGGGGCTCCTGAGGCCGAGGTCAGGAAGAATAGAAATTTTTCGTCGCCCCATGAGGGATGAAAAGGATTTCAGAGCTGTGAGACAACGAATAGGCCTGCTCTTTCAGGATGCCGATGACCAACTCTTCAGCCCCACAGTATTGGAGGACGTGGCCTTTGGGCCCTTAAACCAGGGAAAGTCGGTTGAGGAGTCGAAGAACATAGCAAGTGAGACCCTCAATGCTTTAGGGCTTGGGGGATTCGAAAACAGGATCACCCACAAATTGTCGGGGGGCGAAAAGAAACTGGTCTCACTTGCCACCGTGCTTGCCATGAAACCCAAAGTTCTGCTTTTGGATGAGCCTACTACAGGCCTTGATGCCGAAACCACGGAAAGAATCATAGGCATTCTCAAATTCATTGACCTCTCCTATGTGTTTATATCACACAACATGGATTTTATTGCTCAGACCACCGACAAGATATACGGCATGGTGGATGGTCAGATCCTCCTTGAAGAGGAGAAGATCCCCCACACCCATGCTCATGCCCATGGCCACGGCAAAGTCCCCCATACCCATTCTTACCGCAATAACGCCCCTCGAGAGTCTAAGAAGTCTTAGATTTCCCCTCAAAAGCAGAGAACTTTCTTGACAGTACAGCCGCCTCTATTTATATTGGTATTCAATTGCAATAAGGAGCAGGGGTCCAAAAAAAGATGGTTCAGAACCTCATCGTAATGGTTATTGTTTTGGTAGCAATTATCTTCACCTGCCGACGCGTTTACAGAATCCTCTCCAAAAAAAATGTTAAATGCGGGTGCGCACCTGAAGAGGACTGCTCAGCCTGTTCCGTCCCAAACGGCGTGAAAAAGGGGGGTTTAGGAAGCCGCTCCAATGGCCAAAAACCCTGATAGGGGCGATGGGGAGCCTCGATATTTCATGGCACTTCTCGATATAGGAGCCTTTTCCCCACATGAAAAAAATCATCACGATGCGAGAGATGACCGATAATCAAGGCGGTATGATTAAGCGCGTATCCGCAAGCGGAGATATGGGGAAGCGGATACGAGAGATGGGGCTGGTTCCTAATACCTATATCCAGATTCAGGGACGCGCTCCCCTCAAAGACCCTGTTGCCATAA
>JASFIT010000188.1:0-8727 GCA_050122535.1 Desulfobacteraceae bacterium
ACAATACCAAAGGCGTTCAACTGACCCAATACCATGGATCCGAGCAAGGCTCCGGGGATGCTTCCCAATCCTCCGATCACAACCACGGCAAAGGCCTCAACAATGGTACGGCCTCCCAGATCCATGGTAATGGATCTGAGGGGCGCGGCCATAACGCCAGCCAGCCCGGCCAGCCACGCTCCATAGGCAAAGACCAACGTGTAGAGACGAGGGACATTGATACCGGAACCTGAGGCCATTTCTCTATCTGAAGAAGCGGCCCTCACCATTTTGCCCACCTTTGTCTTGGCCAGCAGGAGCCATACGGCAATGCCCACGAGGATACCTACCAGAATCACGAAAAGATTGTATTTGGGATATCCGAGGCCCAGCATGGGAACCATGCCCTGAATTAATTCGGGCTCTGACACGGTCTTGTAATCAACGCCCCAGACGAATTTGGCAAAATCCTCCAGCACAAGGATAAGGCCAAAAGTCAAGAGGAGTTGGAAGTGCACGTCGATGTTATAGACGGTGCGCAGAAGAATACGCTCAAGGATGATGCCTATAGCCGCGCAGATCAAGGGAGCGATGAGAATGGCGTACCAGAAATTACCCAGCCAGAGGGTCACCTGGTAGGAGAAGTAGGCCCCAAGCATGAAGAGTGAGCCGTGGGCGAGATTCAATATTCGAAGCACACCGAAGACCAACGTAAGTCCTGAGGCCAGAATAAAAAAGGTCATTCCGCTTGTAATGCCGTTGAGGAAGAAAAGAAAGAACATTGAAGACTCCACGGCTCACTCTCCCTTCTAGCGTAAAGAACGTTTCTTACATCCAGACATGGATACCGCCCAATGGTATCGCACCACTGGGCGGTATCGAAAAAAGAATGGTTTAATGCAATCTGAGTTCATACCCGTTATTGGACTCAACCTCTACATACGCACCCTATTTTTTGATAAATTTCATCCAAGGCGGTTTACCTTTTTCAGCACGCCGTTTCAGGACATCTTCTATGGGTTCGATGACTTCCTTTCCAACGGAGTCTTTGATCTTGGCCACCGTCATGGCTCCGCAGAAACCTGCAAGCTCCGGATCTTTCTGGGTGATTCCCCAGGGCACATCGGATATGGCTTGGTGGTCTTCTTTTCTAATCAATCTGCTATACCCGGGTGTTTGAAAGGACATGCCTTCCATGGCCTCGATGACCGCGTCCGTCTTGGTGGTGCCCACCTTTTCAATGGCCTGTTTATAGACGTAAATCAGGCCATAGGCGTCATGGGCCACAATGTGGGGAGGTTGACCCCACATGCCATTGAACTGATCGACCCATGCCGTATTCCTGTCTGTGCCAGGATGCTGGAACCAGTAGCCATGGGCAGAGGTATAGAGACCTTCGGGCATCTCGGATTGGGTGCCTTTTTTGATGGCCAGGGCGCTAAAGGAGTCGAGGGCCAGACCTGCTGGTGTCATAAAGGCTCCAACCTTATCAAAGAAGCCATACCGTTTTGCCTGCTTGCAGAAGGTGACAAAATCTCCACCCCACAAGGAAGAATAGACGGCATCCGGTTTCGCAGCAATCAGTTTGAGGACATAGCTCGTGTAATCGCCGGTAGCAAACTTGGGCCAGGCCTGGACATCCAGGGGCTCCACATCGGATCTGCGATTTGTGAGGTGTGTGATAAAGGCGCCCCATGAATCCCATCCGTAGCTGTAATCGGGGCCAATCACCGTCCATTTCTTATGGGGCATTTTGGCCGCGATGGCTGCGGCTCCGGCTCCGATCTGGTAGCAATTGGGATGCACCCTGAAAACGTATTTGTTGAACGCCTCCGTGGTGATACGAGGAGATGCGGCACACGGTATGAGGACCATCCTCTTGAGTTTTGGCAATGAGGGTGTCACTGCCAGGGCGACCCCGCTGCTGTTGAACCCATGCAGAAAGTCAGCACCCCAATCGTAGACGAGCCTTCTCGCCTTCCTCACCCCCACTTCACCATTCACCGTGTCATCCTCGAACCTCAATTGAATGGGCCTACCGAGAATGCCACCAGCCGCATTGATTTCGTTGGCGGCCATCATGGAGCCCTGCTGTGCTGCTGCACCCCACGCCGCAACCACGCCAGAGAGGGAATAGATCCCTCCGATCTTGATGGGTTTGGCAGCCCAGGCTTTGCCATGCGGGCCTCGGCTAAGGCCGACCAACAAAGGGCCGCTCACAGCCGCCGCGCCTGTGATGCCGCTGTACTTCAGAAACTCCCGTCTTGATATCTTTTTCTTCATAACAGTTCCCCCTTCTCAAATATGTTTATGTGGATTAAGAAGTTACAGCAACTGTTAACGATCTACGAAAGCTCACCCCCTTTCTCTAACAGTTTGCCCAAATAATTCCCCGAAAAAGTATATTAGGATGGTAGGAAAACAAACGACTGAAGGATATTTTGTAAGGCTTGTCTGTGTTGGAACAAGCAAAGCCGCTAGACAGGAAAAAGAGACGCAAAGATGGATGGAATCCAGCCATGAAACACCGTACAGTTAATGAAGTGAATTCTTCCTATGGGTTTAAAGGTGAAGACATTAACTTTTAAGGCGAAACATTGATGTTTATATTTTGGTGCTCTCTGGAAGTGGTTTTTTCTAACATGAAGTAATAGGTGGGTTTTTAGACCAGTGCATGGATTTTTGTCAAGTCTTTTCTTCTGCACGGGGAACAGATGTCCAACACGTGGAAAACAGATGGTACCGTGTAAATGAGAGAAGGCCTCAGAGACTTCATTCTGGGGTTTTCCCCTATTGACATAAAATGCACATCAAGATAAAACCTATCACTGCCCGTATATTTTTGCCATGCCAGTTGAGGGAAGGAGGGATTGCCCATGAACGTGTCGGACATCATCAAACGCCATGTGGCCGAAAATCCGGAGAAGACGGCTATCATCTTTGAAGACCGCCGTATTTCTTATGCCGAACTGAATAGTCTGATCAACTCAGCTGCGGAAGGAATTACAAAAATGGGCTTTAAGAAGGGGGATGTGCTCTCCGTTTTCCTGCCCAGTCTTCCGGAGTTGATCATAGGTTACCTGGGAACGGCCAGGGCGGGTGTGACAGTCAACCAGGTCAATGCCATGCTCCAGAAGACCGAGGTCGCCTACATCCTCAATGACTGTAATACGAAGGGCGTGCTGGTGGATGAGGCAAGGCTCCCCATCATAGAAGCGGTACGTCCCGAGGTAAAGTCGCTGACTGATGTGATCGTTCTGGAAGAGCAAGAAAAGTACCCCAGTTTTAAAACCATGCTGGCTGAAGGGAGTGGCGGGTTCGATGCACCAGGGACAAAGGGCAGCGACCTCTGTCACCTGATGTACACGTCAGGAACCACGGGCTGGCCAAAAGGGGTTATGGCCACACATCTCAACATCTATCACAACTCCGCCAATTTCGGGAAAGTTCATTTCAAACCGGAAGACACCCTCATGGTGGCTACACCCATTTTTCACTGTTGGGGACTGATAAACGGGACCTTCGGCACGCTCTCACAGGGCGGGACTGTCGTCACGGTGGAGCGCTTCTATCCCGACAAAACCATAGACGACATTGAGCGGCTGAAACCGACGGCTTTTCAGGGGGTACCCCCCATGTACAACCTGTTGCTCAAGCAGCCAGATATTGAAAAGCGAGATGTCTCCTCAGTGGTTTTTTGTCTCTCGGCAGCCACCAAGATGCCCGAGAATTTAATCCGTAATGTGGAAGAGAGGCTTGGATGGCGTTATGCGGAGGCCTGGGGTCTTACAGAGGTTTCCTGTGTGGGAACCACGGCACCATATCCAGAGACCCGTATCGGTTCGTGTGGTTATGGGATGGATGATGCAGAGATCAAGGTGGTCGATGAAAACGGGAAGACACTGCCACTGGGCGAACAGGGGGAATTGTGTGTCAGAGGCACCTGCGTCACCAATGGCTATCTCAACAAAGAGGAGGCCACAAAAGAGGCCTTTGATGAAGAAGGGTGGTTCTATTCCGGGGATATAGCCTATATGGACGAAAATGGGTATGCCTACATTGTGGACCGGAAGAAAGACATGATCAATGTGGGTGGTGAAAAGGTTTTTCCCTCTGAAGTTGAGGACATGATGATTAACCATCCCAAGATCAAGGATCTGGTCATCGTGGGGATCCCAGACGAACTCAAAGGTGAAGCACCCAAGGCCTTTGTGGTGCTTAAGGAGGGTGAATCCCTTACCCTAGATGAGTTGAGGGGATACTGCAAGCCCCTCATGGCCCCTTATAAAGTGCCGGTGTCACTGGAATTCCTGGACGAGGTGCCTCGGTTGGCCTCAGGCAAAGCCTTGCGGCGACAGCTGAGGGATAAGGAGTGGGAGAAATAGGGATGATGATGCGGAAGGCTGCTTTGAATAACGTCTAGACAAGGAGAGATCATATGTCTTACAAGTATATTCTTTATGAGGAGAAGGAGGGTATTGGAACACTTACCCTGAATCGTCCGGATAAGCGGAATGCACTGGGCCGCGAGGCTGAGGAAGAAATCATTGCATGCCTCGAGGATGCGGGGAAGCGAGGTGAAGCGAAAGTGATCATTCTCAAGGCTGCAGGGGATATATTCTGTGCAGGCCATGATCGGATGGAGATCCTCAATCAACCCCTTGCCAATATCCGGCGCCTTTTCCACACATCTTTTAGGATGATGATGGCCCTTCGAGCAGCACCGCAGTGCATCATCGCCCAGGTGCAGGGTATCGCTATGGCGGGCGGCTGCCACTTGGCCGCGGCCTGCGATATGATCACAGCGGGCGAAGAGAAGGGCAAATTCGGCATGACCGGCCTGATTTATTCCTACAATTGTTCTACGCCTACAGTTGCCGTGAGCCGCGCTATACCCCAGAAGCGATGTATGGAAATGCTCATGACCGGACGGCTGTTGAGTGCCCAGGAGGCCTATGATTTCCACCTTGTCAACCGCGTATTCCCAGATGACAAGCTAGACGAGATGACTTTGGAGTGGGCCAAGGAGATTGCTGGGTCGAGCAAGTATGCCATCTATATGGCCAAACATGTTTTCTATGCGCAGGTGGAAATGACGGAATGGCAGGCCTATCACTATGCCAAAGAAATGATGGCCATGGAGGGTGTAAGCATCAACTCTACGGAAGGATTCACGGCATTTATTGAGAAACGTGATCCGGTCTGGGACGAGTCCACAGTGTTCTGATGAGGCTGTCGTAAAACGCCCATCTGCCATTCGACAAGCTCATGGCCCTGAGCAAAGTCGAAGGGCTGCGTTACCCTCACCCCCCGCCCTGTTAAATTCTCGCTTTGCGAGACGGCAAAGCCGATTTAACAGGGCAAGTCACTGCGGCGTACTTCTATGTACGCCTCATTCGTCGGAATTTCGGAAGCCTTGCATGTGGACATTTTCCATCAGCCTCTAGGAAGCAGGTTTTTCAACAGTCTCGATAGGCCCTGGACTACATGTAGGGTGGTGTTTTACACGCCACCCTATTCTATTTTTCTTTGTCCAGTTTCCTCAACTGGCCGATCATTTTGATGGCCTCCTGAAGGGCATTCCCCGCAGAATCTGCATATCCATCCGCCCCAAACAGATCAGCCGTCCTTTTGGTGACAGGGGCACCGCCCAGCATGATGGCCACATTGGGATTCTTTTCCTTTATAGACTTTACCACCTTTTCCATGCCTACCATGGTGGTCGTCATCATGGCTGATAAGGCGACGATGTCGGCGTCAGTCCGCAGCTGTTCTTCCACGAACTTTTCCAAAGGAACATCCCTTCCCAGGTCATAGACCGTAAAACCACCCACGTCGAACATCATCTTGATCAGGTTCTTTCCGATATCATGCACATCTCCCTCAACGGTGCCTATAACCACCACACCCTTGGCCCTCTGCTCAGGGTCATCAACCTTGATATGAGGTTTTAGCATGTCAAGGCCCGCGTAAAGGGCGTCGGCACAAATGAGGAGTTCCGGGACAAAATACTCGTGTCTCTCATAGAGCTCTCCAACGATTTCCATTCCTGCGGCAAGGCCGTGCATGACCGCATCATAGGCACTGAGGCCTTCATCCAAGACTTTCTTGGCGGCTTCCTTCACCTTTTCCACATCCATGTTCACCACGCCATCATTGAGGGCCTTCAGAAGTTCTTTCATCAGTTCTTCTTTCCCCATACTACATCCTCCCAGAGTGCTGAGATATTCTTAGACAGAGTTATTAATCACCCCAGTTGAATAGGCTCCGCATTCAACGGGGCAGTCTGCCACACGGGCTCGAAGCCCAAGGCAAAGACCTTCTCTTCTAGGGCAACTAACGGTTTTACCGAATAAGGAAAACATTTACTATATCTTTCAACATACAAGGCGAAAACACCCCCCTTCGCCGAGGCTACGGCGGGGCAAGCGAAAAAAAGAAAACACGAAAAAGTTTTTTGGACACCCCGGTGAAATAGTTTTTAGCGGGTGGCAGTGCTATGTGCAAGCGCAACCGATCAGAGCCAGGTAAGGGGAAAAAATCCTATTCCGCCGATTTCACAGGGCAGGGGATTTACAGGGTCGCACGGATATAACAAGAGAGGATGAACGCTCGCTCAAACCTCCCCGTCCTAGTGCGGGAAGGCCTGTGAAAGATGTTTAGCTCACTTTAGTCACTTTAGTCACTTTAGCTCACTTCCTCGTATCTGCCCAGTTCGTTGGCCAGCTCCATGAACCAGTCAACCTGTTCGGGTGGGGCAACGCCCGGCACCTCACAACCCGAACAAAGGATATATCCACTATCCTTGTGCGCCATATCGATACAGTTCTCGATAGCTTGCTTCATCTCTTCCCTGGTACCGGAAAAAAAGAGGTTGGTGTCCACATTGCCGATGAGAACCGCCTTGCCTCGGGTGGCCTCTACCGCCCTTGCCAGATCCGTGGGGGCATCAATGCTGATATTGGTCACCCCGGTCTTGACCATATCTTCAAGAATGGGATCCGCATACCCGCAAATATGAAGTCCCACGCCTGCTTTCTTCTCTTTGAAGTGATCCACGATCTGCTTGTGATAAGGAAAGACGAATCCACGGTACACCTTAGGGGAAATAAGGCTGCATGACGCGGGGGCCTCGGAATAGTTTGGCGGCACATTAATTGAATGCAGGGCTTCGCCAAACCTTATAGACATCTGTGTGCAGAATTGCATGAGTTCATGGACATAATCCGGGTCCTCCAAAACATCCCTGATGAGTTCAGTGGCTCCCCGGAGGCCGATGGCGATGGCCCAGGGCCCCGAAATAATGGATGATACGGGGGCATCCGTAATAGCTTTTCTTGCCTCGCTTAGCGCCTCTAGATAACCGGGCATGCGCCCATCCTTTTTGGGGTCAGCCAGTTTAAGACTGCTCAGTTTTCCTTTATTTCCCAGGGCCCATTTTGTGGAGATGCACAAGCTATTTTCAGGAAACTTCAGTTCGTTGCCCAAGGCCTCCACTTCCATGAGCAGATCCCATTGCATGAGCAAAATGTCCGGCTTGTAACGCTCGTAAGAGGCCACTTGAGCCTTCACAAAGACATTGGGATTGAGTAGAAATTCTCTGATAGATGCCCCTACCAGCTGAGCGTTACATTGACCCGTGATCGGGTATGTGGGAATTCTATCTGCCCGGATTTTCTGATCGGTAAATGTGTTTTTGAATACTGCAGAAATCCTCTGCTTTCCCGTAAACGTCTCCATCTATAATTCTCCTTCATCCTCCCAGATTTTCATCTGTTCCTGATAGGAGGGTGGAAAAGTCGCCTGAAAATTGAAGAAGCTCGTGATGGGATACCTGATACCCGCCTTATAGGTATTCGCCAGTCCGTCCAGAACCGTATCCACCTTGGAAGCGGGCATCATGAAAGTCATCTCATAATCCTGCGCCATACCGAAGATACGATCTCCATTGCCAGGTACAAGATACCGGCATTCATCCTTCTTCATCACGGTGATCATGGCTGCACAGCCAAGCCTTCCCATAGAGGAAGACTGAATGGCTCCGCCCTCATTGTAAAGGGCGCCCTGAATAAGCCTCATGACTTGCGCGGGATTCCCGTAGACCATGATTAAATCCGGTTCAAAAGCGGTGCGGTTGAGGGGGGCCACCAAGATATGGCTGTATGCTCCGTATTCAAACCGATCCACCAGGTCTTCTTCTTTCTTACCCACCTCTTTTGAAGCCGTAAACATGCCTGCAGCCAAGTTTCCTTCATTGTAAAAATCAATATTCTTGAAAAAACCAAAAGGTGCCGCACCCAGAGAACATTGCATGTCCTCTTTGCCCATGGCCACGGCCCAACCCAATTTGCGGGACATACCTATCCCCTGGCAAATGGCCACCTTTTTCTTCATCTGCTGAAAAGGGCGTCGTGTTTTGTCAGGTATTTCCTCTTCAGATTTCAGCATCTTTATGGCCACTGGGAAGGTAAGGGGACGTATGTACTTGTTTAATGCCTGTTCCACCTCTTTTAAATCTGCCATGATGACCTCCTGAAATGAATTTAGGGATTCAGGGATTTAGGAATTTAAGGAATTTCTCAATTCTTTAGCCTTTAAATTTAGCTTTAAGTCCCTCGGTTAGCTTTGGGACGATTTTCTTGAAATCCTCCACCACAATGACATCTGATGTTTCAAATATCTCCGCATGGGGGTCCGAGTTTATGGTGATGATATGCTTTGACTGATCCATCCCCACCACATGGTGCA
>JASFIT010000189.1:0-8679 GCA_050122535.1 Desulfobacteraceae bacterium
CCTCAAAAACTCAATACCTAGGTAATCTCGACCTTTAGTGAGCGAGTTATTGAGTTTTTGAGGAACGTCCCCCTTACTGGAAGGAGATGTTCGAGTTCGTGGCGTCTAACAAACCCAGGTTTTTTTATGGCTATGTGGTTGTTGCAGCGGCCTTTTTTATCCAATTCATGGCCTGGGGCATCAATAACAGTTTTGGTGTGTTTTTCAACCCATTGCTCACTGAGTTTGGCTGGCTGAGGGTCACCATCTCGGGTGCGGTCTCGATGAATTTCTTGGTGCACGGCCTTGTCAGCATCTTTGTGGGTGGGCTGAACGACAGGTTTGGACCACGACTGATCATGACGATTTGTGGCTTCTTTCTGGGGCTAGGCTATTTACTTATGAGCAGCGTTAATGCTGTTTGGCAGCTTTATCTGTTCTTTGGGCTCATTGCTGGTCTGGGCCTGAGTGGTATGGATGTTATCATACTGTCCACGATAGCCAGGTGGTTCGAAAAAAAGCGGGGCACCATGAGTGGACTCATCAAGGTGGGAACAGGGGCCGGCATGCTGGTTATGCCCATTTTCGTCACCTGGCTCATCACCACCCATGGCTGGCGCAACGCTTTTGCTGTGCTGGGTGTGCTCATCCTCGTAATGATTATTTCCCTCTCACAATCTCTGGTGCGCGATCCGGCCAAGAAGGGGCAGTTGCCCGATAATGAAAGAGAAGCAGACGTTGGCAAAATGGACACGGGTGAGCACGGATTATCCTTCCGGGAGACGGTTCATACCAGGCAGTTCTGGACCGTTTGTGCTGTCTATTTTCTGATTCTCACCTGTGTCTTTACCATCCTGCCGCACATTGTCCAGCATGCCATCGATCTTGGGATCCCAGCCACGAGTGCGGCCAGCGTTCTGGCTACGATTGGAGGGGTGAGTATTGCGGGCCGAATTCTCATGGGAAGTGCTGGGGACAGGATCGGTAACAGGATGGCCTTGCTCATTTGCCTTATATTCTTATTCGCTGGGCTCATCTGGCTGCAAGTGGCCAAATCATTATGGATGTTCTATGTGTTCGCTACCGTGTATGGTTTTGCGCACGGGGGGTTTTTTGCCCTGGTTTCACCGCTCGTGGCCGGTTTATTTGGAACCAGATCACACGGGTTGATTTTTGGAATCGTTATTTTCAGCAGCACCATTGGGGGGGCTATTGGTCCCATATTGGCCGGGCACATATTCGATGTGACCATGAGTTATCAGACGGTCTTTTATATCCTGGCTGCATTGAGCATCACAGCTTTGATATTGACCGCATCATTGAAACCGGTCCGTCAGGCGTCTAGCCGGGTCAGATTTTAGAGGTGAAGGTAAGTGGTGCATTCATGCCAAAGTAAACAACCCGGGCCCAGAGGAGCCAGCTTTGGATTGTTTTCAGAAGGACCTCATTACGCTATCGCCTTTAGAATGCCCAAAGTGTTCTAAAGTGCCTAAAGTGAATGAGATTTTTCTCAGTTTAAAAATAGACCTCGCCAAAGGCGAGCACCTCAACTTTAGCCCCGCCTGCCATAGCCATTCATCAGTAATCTGGATGGCTTGACCAGTTCTGATTGCATAACTCGGCCAAACTACTGTGCGCGGCGAGGCATTGGCGGGCAGGTCACTTTAGTTCACCTGTAACTTTAGATCACTTAAAACGCATTCTTTCGGCAAAGGCAAAGCCATAGATTTCTGACCTAGCCCTATGGACCAAGTTTTTGACTTCAAAAAACAAAAGGCAGGGCATCCTATTGCCCTGCCTTCGCTATTTTCTCCGACCACCACGAGTCGCTTACTACTTTTTTTTCTTTACCCACTTTTCCTTTTTCTTCATTTGGCCCGGGGGATATTTCTTCTTATGCTTATAAAAGTGCTTGTATGGCCGCTCTGAATCCAATTCAATCGTCACATGTTTGCCCAACCTGACGCTGAAACTGTGGGGCAATGAAGCGGACATCCTCCATTTATCCCCTTGCAGGTAAAAATAGACCTTTTTTGAGATGTCAAAGTAGACATACGCATCAGGATAATAATAATAGGTACGTTTTGCCCTGTACCCATGAGCCGGTGCATGGGGTGGTGGGCCGCCCTTTACACCTGGTTTGCCGCCGCCTATATGAATACCCCCGCCTGTCACATTACATGCGCCCAATGCAAACATGAAAAGGACGCAACTTACTGAAATCAGCACCTGTGTCTTATGCTTACATTTCATTTTGATCCTCCTAAGACCCATTCATAATGGGTATGGTTACTTGTTCCTGTGGGAGCCTTCTATTTGGCGCTTGAAGAAGAAGAAACAGCATCCTCTGATTCATCAGAAGCAACCACAGCCAATTTTCTCTCCTCCTTTTTTCTTACCCCATGCATTCGACAGTTTCCTTCTATCGTCGCCCCTTCATTGATCACGATACTGGGGGCCTGGATATTTCCGAGGATCTTTCCAGGCGCGCGGATCTCAATCTTGTTATCTGCGGTAACATCCCCTTGAATTCTCCCGCTATTAAAGATGAGTGAGACATGAATATCAGACTCGATTATAGCGCCTTCACCAACAATGAGGGTTCCTTCGCCCATTATCTCTCCCCTAAAATGACCGTCTATCCTGATCGTCCCATAAAACCTTAGTTTGCCCTCGAACTCCGTATCTTTCCCTATGTACGTGGTGATGTTCTCTATTGCCTTCATGTCTATGACCCTTTCTATTGTTTAATAGTAATCGACCTGATTTCGCCCAATGACCTCGTTCCCCTGCTCCACCCCGGATTTCATATGAAAACCGAACCTATTTTAAAAAGCACAAATCGTGCCAGCTCATACCCTTGTGAACTCAAGAGCTGACTTTTTCAATCATTTCGTATGTTTATAGATTGCTTGCAGGGCAATGGTGGCATGAGGGAGGAAGGATGATTTGTGCACTAAATTAGACAGGATGATTTAGGAAAAATACACTTGATTACGAAAGGGTATGGTAAAAAGCCCCAAAATGAAATAGGGGCCATACATGAGTAGAGCTAAGTGTGAA
Source organism: Desulfobacteraceae bacterium (assembly GCA_050122535.1). Classification (GTDB taxonomy): domain Bacteria; phylum Desulfobacterota; class DSM-4660; order Desulfatiglandales; family HGW-15; genus JASFEQ01. The sequence continues at coordinate 3,043 of JASFIT010000189.1, forward strand.
AAACTTTGCCAAATAGTGAGATTTATTTTCTTATTAATGACGATTTTATTTCATCTAAATCTGAATGGAGCAGAACCATACTTGTCTAACCAATTGGAATGCTAAGCAATCTTCCAACCTTTTTATATGGCATGAAGTTCGCACTGCTGGATCTGATACAATTATGCATCATTCCTTTTGCGGAAACACTTTGGCCCTCTTCGCCTCGTGTCTAAGTGTTGGGATTAAAGTGCATCTCGAATCATCTTTCTGCCGATGACCAGGGATTTTATCAAGAACTCAGTTTAAGTCAGCTTTTTGGTCAGGAATTTTATGCTCGCACGATCCCCAATCTTTCGAATTACGCTTTTTTGCTTGGCGCTCAATTTCCTGGCGCTTTTTTTCCTCGCCCTCTCCTCTTCTGCCCAAAACATCTACCACCCACTTATTAACGACACTCCCCTTCCAGAATCAGTTAGCCTTGGCAATGAACAAATGCCCCTTGAAAACCGACATGTTCGTGAAATGCTGGATCGAGAATTTACCATAGCGGTGTGGAATCGCGCTCAGGTCTTCATGTGGCTTAAACGGGGAGCGCGCTATTTCCCGTTCATTGAGAAAAAGCTAACTGAGGCAGGCATGCCCCTGGATTTGAAATATCTTGCCGTGGCTGAGAGCAATCTTCTCCCCACTGTCCGATCCCGTAAGGGAGCCGTTGGAACCTGGCAATTCATACCAAAGACGGCCCGACTCAACGGACTTCGGGTGGACCGCACCATAGATGAGAGACGAAGTTTACAGCGCTCCACTGAGGCAGCGATCAAGTACCTTCTAAGACTAAAAGATCTGTTCGGTTCCTGGACCCTGGCGCTAGCCGCTTACAATTGCGGAGAAAAAACGCTGGAGAGAGAAATAGAGGAGCAACACGTTGTGGACTACTATCGGTTAAATCTTCCTTTAGAAACAGAGCGCTTTATCTTTCGGATTGCGGCAATCAAAATCATCATGGAGAACCCTGAACAATACGGGTACAACATAGCGCCCCAACATCTTTATGAACCAATACATCACGATACTGTGCTTGTCACTGCCAAGACCTCAATCCACCTTGCCAGTATAGCCCAGGCCCTAGACACGGACTTCAAAGTTATTAAGGAAATGAATCTTCATATCTTTGGATACCAATTGCCAAAGGGGAGTTATCATGTTTACGTCCCTTCAGGTTTTGGGCCCAAACTGGCGGAAATCATAAGCCGCCTTGGCTCTGTCGCTTTCCTCAAAGAAAAGTCAGACCCGGACCGCTATGTGATTGTCCAACCCGGGGATACGATTAGCCATGATGTTGCAGCCATCCCTTAGCACCACGCATAGCCGGCAGAATGTGTCAGTTTTCTGAGCCAACCATATACTGGTATGCTTTCAATTGACGCTGAGGCTCTGTCTTCGTTATCATTCCCGACCAAAAAGCAGACACCATCAACACATAACCTAAATGAGAGTTCCTAGAACAACATGAAATTGAGCAATTGGAGGTCTATTGGCAATGAAACAACGGGAATACAATCCTGGTGACATAATTCTCAAGGAAGGCGATCCAAGTGATGTGGTCTATAAGATCGTGTCTGGAAATGTTGAAGTTTTCAAGGAGCACGATGGACAGACCGTCCTTCTTGGGGTGATGAAAGCAGGGGAATTCCTGGGTGAAATGGGGGTTGTGGATGATGAACCGCGCAGCGCCTCGGCCCGTGCCAAAAATCAAGTTTCCATGATGATCTATGAAGGGCAGGAATTCTTCCGCTTGATTAGCCGTGATGGCTCATCGGCCGAACGAATGATCCTGCGTCTTTGTGAACGGGTTCGTACGCTCAGCAGGAAACTTGCTGAGATAACCGTTTCAATAGGATCGACTGACGCAATTAAGGACGAAACCCCGGCTGGCGAAACCCAAGACCTGCCAGCTCAAACCCGCTCCAAAAGCGAATCTACCCATGTACGACTTACGCTTTTTCCTTTATCAGAGCAGCTTCTTCCCGCCCTGCCCAAGGAGGGAATATCAGTCAAGAGACTTCCTTTTACAGTGGGCCGTTTACCCATGGGGAAGGAGCGCGAAGCTGTTGTACCCATCGACCTGATAATTTCTGATTCTCGTCCCTTTAGAATATCTCGTCAGCACTTCGCTTTTTATCAGAACCCAGAAGGGTGTGGTATTCTCGATCTGGGGAGTGCTTTAGGGACAGAGGTAAACGGGGTATTTCTGGGGCACAATTTCGGCAAAGATTTTGAGTACCTGAAGCTGGGGGAGAATAGGATTACCGCCGGTGGTGTGGGTTCACCCTTCAGATTCAAGGTGCTTATGGAGTCCGCCTAGATCGAACGCGTGAAAATAGTTGCATTTCTCTTGTCATGAAAACAAGAACGGTCCGGAGGTCTTGGAAGCATCAATGAGAAAAAGCATAGGTAAAGTTTTCTGACGTCCTCCACTTCCCCGATCATACCCGCGCAATCCTGCACGATTTCAAGCATATACAATATATGGACATTCCCACCGAAATCCGCTATCCTTTGAACCCACAAGAAATCTGGCGCCAAATGAATCCAATAACATAACCGTAACCCTCTAGAGTGCGTTATGGGTATATGTCACCAGAAGGTAACAAAATTGAAGCTTCTCATGGGTTCCCATATCCCATTCGAGGCTTTTGTTTTTGGGGAGGTGATCCCGTGAACACCGAAGAATTTAGGCGCAAGCTCACGGCCATTCTCAGTGCGGATGTGGAGGGCTATAGCCGGCTGATGAGAGATGATGAGGAAGCAACCATCCGTACCCTGACCGCGTACCGAACTGTCATGACAGGGCTTATTCAGCAGTACAGAGGCCGCGTGGTGGACTCTCCTGGGGATAACATTTTGGCCGAGTTCACCAGTGCAGTGGATGCCGTGAACTGCGCTGTGGAGATGCAGCGCGAACTTGCCGAAAGGAACGCTGAGTTGCCAGAAGCACGCAGAATGGAATTTCGTATTGGTGTTAACGTTGGAGATGTGGTTGAGGAGGGGGAACGAATCTACGGTGATGGCGTAAACATAGCAGCGCGAATGGAGGGTCTGGCTGAGAGAGGAGGCATTTGCATCTCTGCGACGGCGTATGATCAAGTGAAGCACAAGCTGGGACTGGAGTACGAGTCTTTAGGGGAGCAAGAGGTCAAGAACATTGCAGAGCCTGTGCCTGCCTACCGGGTGCTGTCTTTTCCCGGTGCAGCTGCCCACAGAGTGGTTAAAGCGAAGAGGGCTGTAGGGAAGACATGGCGTAATGTGGTTTTGGCCATAGCGGCCATTGTCGTCGTGGGAGCGGCTGTGACAATCTGGAACGTCACCTTCCGAGCACCGCCCATCGAGCCTGTGTCTGAAAAGGACATGGCGCTTCCTTTGCCCGACAAACCCTCTATCGCGGTACTGCCTTTTGCCAACATAGGCGACCCTGAACAGGAATACATCGCTGATGGGATCACCGAACAAATCATAACGGCCCTGGCCAGGAACCCATCTCTGTTTGTCATCGCGAGCAATTCGACTTTCACCTACAAGGGGAAACCTGTTATGGTGCAGCAGGTGAGCCGGGAATTGGGGGTGCGGTATGTGGTAGAGGGGAGTGTCCAGAAGTTCGGTGACCGGATTCGGATTACAGCCCAGCTGATTGATGCGACAAGAGGTGAGCACATGTGGGCGGAAAACTATGATCGGGATCTGAAAGACCTATTTGCCCTGCAAGATGAAATCGCGATTGAAATCCTACAGGTAACGATGGGGAAATTGATTGGGTATGGGGAGCACTCTAGAGAAAAAGGCACAACCAATGTGGAGGCCTATTTAAAATATCTTAAGGCGGTCCCTCTGAATTGTACAAATGAAATTAATAATCGTCAGGCCCAGCAGTTTATTGAGGAGAGCACTGCCTTGGACCCGGAATTTGCAAACGCATATGCCGCGTTAGGTATCTCCTATTGTGCACAATTTATGAACGGCTGGAGTCAGTCTCCGGGAAAAGATCTGAAAAGGGCGTTCGAACTGGCTCGAAAGGCTATCAGTTTGGATCCCACCTTAGATCGCCCTCACGTCACATTGGGCTGGTTCTATCTGCTGCAAGGAAAGCACGACAAAGCCGTTGCAGAAGGAAGAAAGGCTGTTGCCATTGCTCCAAATAGTGCCCATGCCAATTACCAACTGGGTGCATTCCTGGCCTATGCGGACCAGCCGGAGGAGGCTATTTCGGTGTCACAGAATGCCCTCCGCCTCAATCCTTTTCCAATTGACTGGCAGTTATGGTTCTTAGGCACGGCATATTCAATAGCCGGCCGCGATGAGGAGGCACTCACGTGGTACAAGAAAGCAGAGGAACGTAATCCCGACAACATGTGGTCCTACTCTGCCCAAGCGTCCATCTACGGGAATTTAGGCCGTGAACAAGAGGCCCGTGCCGCAGCAAAAGAATTCCTCCGGCTAAATCCCAAGTTTTCCCTTGAGCAATATGAGAAAGCGCCTTGGCAGAAGAACCGGAAAAAATGGAGGCTGCACGTTGATGGCCTCCGCAAGGCGGGTCTGAAGTGAGGCGGCCCCAGAGAACAGAGCACCCTTCGACTTCGCTCAGGGCAATCAGAAGACGGAGGGCAGTAAGAAAAGGGGGACGTCCCCCTTTCCCATGTGGATTTGCACTATAAAAATATTCCACTCTGTCAATTGAACCTTTATTACTATATATTGTGGTCTTCAATTCTGTCTAAGAAGTCTAGGCTTCTTGCCATAATGTACACTTCTCAAAAACTGTAGGCTACAAATGCCAATCACCACTTTTTGGGGGTGCTCTGAACGCCACATAGAAGCAGTTATCTACTATCCCGAGCTATTTCAGAGACATACAATATATAGACATCCTTCCCTAAAACCGCTATATTATGAGCCCTATTTACTTCGTTGGTTAGTCACCTGAAAACATAACCCCATCCTTCTGGAGGAAAGATGAAAAGAGATTTCCAGGAGATAGAGGTAGCAGCAAGCCTCCAAGGGACTTCTATACCCCTTTGGAGGCTTTTGTATTTTGGGAGGTGACGCAGTGATGGAGGAGCGCGCCAAGAGAAAATTAAGTGCTATCCTCAGTGCGGATGTAAAGGGCTACAGCCGTCTTATGGAAGATGATGAGGAGGCTACCGTCCAAACTATCACGGCATACCGAGAACTAATGGTAAGCCAAATACAGAATCAAAACGGCCGGGTTGTTGACGCAAAGGGAGACAATCTACTGGCTGAGTTTGGAAGTGTCGTGGACGCAGTACGTTGTGCTGTGGAGATTCAAAAGGAACTCGGAAGACGAAATGCAGAACTGCCTGAACATCGGAAAATGGAGTTCCGCATTGGTGTGAATCTCGGAGATGTCATCTTGGAGGACGAGACCATTTATGGGGATGGAGTGAATATCGCCGCCAGGATAGAGGGTCTTGCCGAAGGAGGGGGTATCTGCATTTCAAGGACAGCATTTGGCCAAGTTAAGAACAAGCTAAATCTTGGCTATGAGTATTTAGGAGAACATTCCGTCAAGAATATCGCGGAGCCGGTACGAGTATATCGAGTTCTGATGGACCCTGAGGCAGCAGGAACGGTGATTGGCGA
>JASFIT010000190.1:0-8662 GCA_050122535.1 Desulfobacteraceae bacterium
ATCCCCCATTACCACGATACACAGTTACCTTACGGTCCAGAGATGTCATAGGGGACTCCAGGGGTGGGTTTTTGAGGAAGGACAAGGTGTAAGATATTATTTCCTTCTCAATACATAAAGTATAATGGAATTGGGCGCTTACGTCAAGAATGACTCCACACTAAGACGAGCTGGCAAAGGTCGTTTTAAAAGGAGTATAGAAGGAGGGCCATGGCTCACTCTCGAGGAATCAGTATGCTACGTGACCTGTGTCGGGCCTCATCACTTGACCAGGCACGCGCCGTGGATAGCATCGCAAGTCTCATAGAAAAGCTTGCCGATCCAGTCCTCCGTTCGATCGTAGGATATCCGTTCCGCCTTGTTGATACGACGTATATAGCGCTGCACCATAGTTACGAAGGTGGCGTGACTCCAAGTCAGGGGAGAAACGGAGAGAGGCTCTCCTGTGAAAGGATGAAGCTGTTCGGGAAGCACTCCCGAGGGGAGAGCATGGTCAGCGGCCCACGAAAGAATCTCCTCGGCCTCTTTGAAGTCCCTTTCGTTCTGAGCCGTTTGGATGAGATAATCTGCGAGCCACAAGGTCGAAATGAACCAGGGATTGCCCGGAACATCCTGGCTGACTCGGTAGTAGTCGTCCTTTTCGTACCGAGCCATTCCCCCACTTTCCGTCCCCAGCCAGAGCTTTTCTCGCAGAGCCTCCATGGTCGCTTTGATCCGCGGATCATCCGGCGTGTACATGCCGAAAGCGAAAAGTCCCCATAGGCTAGAGTCACAAGTTCCGTCCACCTCGAAGTGACCATCGTCCGTGCGGGCAATCATCCGGCAGAAACGGCCCAGATCCTCTCGCCAGATGTGTTTTGAGGCTCCATCCCTGATCTCTGAGGCTGCTTTTCGATAAAGCTCGGCCCTATCATCCTCTCCAAAAACGGTGCAAAAGAGGGAGGCAGCCGTTATTCCACCGAAAACAGCGCCCACGGTGAAACTCAAAATACCGCGCCGCTCCTCCCAAAGGTCATAGGAGGGCCCCGGAAGGCCTGTCTCTTCATCACGGTAATTGACCATGAAGTTGGCAGCCCTCTTGATAAGTGGTCTGTAAAGGGGTTTTATAAATTCTATGTCCCTGTAAAGCACAAAGTGTTGCCAGACTGCCCAAATGACTAGGGCGGTCTCGTCTTCCTGAATAGGGATTTGTGGCTTGGTCCCATCGTGCCAAGGATGCCAAGAAGAGGCCAGCGTACCGTCGGGATTGTACTTGTGCAGGAGATAGCCCTCCTCTTCAATGACGCCTGACGTGAAATTATAGAAGCGCTGGGGTGGCAGCGGGTAGCCAGCCAAGTCCAAGGCATTGGCCACCAAGGCACCGTCTCTTGGCCATACATAGGAATACGTGTCTCGGTTATATTGAATGACGTCCGAGTCGTTGGCCGCGATGATGGCCCCCTGCCAATCGATCTGGGTACGTAAAACCAGGAGGCTCCTTAGATAAAGCGCTCCCACCTTTTGGGGAAGCGGGTCCAGAGGAGGAGATTCCTTGCGTACCCAGAGATTCCAGTAGTCGGCGGTGCGTTTAATAAGGTTTCTAGGGTGTTTGCGACTGACTAAAGCATTTAGGCGCTCCACCTCCTGCCAGTCCTCCCCAGTGCAAATCCAGTAATAGGCCAAGCCCTTCTCATGTCCGTCAAGATCCAAGAGCAAGGAAACAACCGAATCCACTGAACCCTGGGCAACCGTGTTCCCGGATAATTTTCCATCTTCAGCATCCCTGAAGGTGCCTTCTTTACCGCCCACCTTTTTCATCCCTACGGCAAATTGGGAGATCTTCTCCGACTGTTCTGTCCGTCCGTTTATCAAGAAATACCTGGGGCCCTTGTAATGCACGATGCCGCCGGTCTTCGGATCAAAGGCCGCCGTATCGCCGATACTGTTCCCCGAGATGTCGAAGTCATGGGTGAAGAAGAGCTCCACCTGTCGCTTTTCAGGGGAGAGGTTTTCCACCATGATCTCGCGCAGGTAGACGTTTTCATGGAAATCTACAGCGTCACGGCAGGTGCTGATTAGGCCCAGTTCCCCGTTGTAAAGATCAACACGGGTGACGAGGGTATCTTTCTCGTATGCGAGCGCCCTTTTCCACCCCTCACTCACCCAGGAAAATTGTTCACCCGTGTAGATTCCAAAACGGAAAAAGTTGCCGCTGACGTGGTTCTCCTGCCCCACATGGGGAAAATAGAGGTCACGAATATGATAGTCCTTGTCAAAGCAGACAAGCAGTTTCCCATTTCCGACTGGAATATCGCGTGGCATCATTCAATCCTCCAAAGGGGTATATATATAATACAAAAGGCTCCACCGCAACTGCGGTAGAGCCACTATTTGTAAAACCGACTGCCGCCGGGAAACGCTAAATCTAGATCAATCGGTAGGGATAGGCGCGCTGGGTCCACTCGCTGTCAGGGTATTCCGCCTCGAGCCTTTCATAGGCCTCCTTGAGCTTTTTTGGATCCTGACTGCTCTTGTACCCAGAGACTCCCCGGAAGAAGATAGCCTCTGGCGCGGAATTGCTCTTAGAGTAATCCGCCGTAACCTTGTCCAAGTTTGCCAAGGCATCATCAAATTTGTCCGCATCAAAATGGACTTTGCCCATTCCCAACAACAGTGATGCGATCAGATCCTCAGGCGCAAGAAATCCCACCGTTCGATGATGTTCTTTTCCGTTTGAATCTAAGGTTACGATGGTCGGTGTCCATTTCACATTGAAATCTTTGGCGTGGGGTTCCGCATCAAATGGGATCCTAAGGGGTATCATATGATCATTTATAAAGCTGGTCACTCCGCTATCTGGATACGAAACTGCATCCATCTGCTGACAACCAATTCACCCAGGATTAAAAAAATCAAGCAACACAGGCTTGTTCTCTTCTCTAGCCCTCTTCAGGGCCGCATCCATATCCGTTTTCCATTCTATTTTCTCTGCCATGAGAATTCCTCCTGTCATATTGTGATCTAATTGTCTAAATCCTTATTATCTTAGTAGGAACTTAGCAACTATTCACCCGTTGTCAACGGCCTCCCTCAGTTTCAGTGAACGAACCGGAAAGTCCCCGAGGGAGACGCTGGCTATATCTCAGAAATCGGCCTTCGATTTCTCGGCAGGCCGAGGGTTTAAACATTTGAAGATCGTACAAAAAAAGGCAGGGCCATCTGACCCCACCTCAATAATGCAAAACTCCGATTTTTCTGTCGACCTAACGGCTCTCCCTAAGCCTCATCTCATGGGTACTAGAGCCTGAAGACCAAACCATCAAAACTTATCTAGGATGCTTCATGATAAAGGGCAACTCTATCTCTGCCTGTTCTTTTTGCCTCATAGAGGGCCTTGTCAGCATTATCAATCAGGCTTTCCAGGTTGTCTGAGTTCTCTTTATAATGGGATATCCCCACACTCACCGAAACACTGGAATCAGACTTAACATTTTTCCGGATGCGGTCTCCAATATGGAATGCATGTTTGTTCGACGTGTCAGGGATGATGACGACAAATTCCTCCCCACCGTATCGGTAGATATGGGTCTTGTCATAATCCCTTAGACTTCTCTCAATGCACTGGGTCACTTCTCTTAGTACCTGATCTCCTCTCTGATGACCGTGTTCATCGTTATATTTCTTGAAATGATCAATATCAATCATGAGTAAGCTTGCACCTTTCTTGGTCCTTTCGGACATGGCAAGAATCAATTCAAGGTCCCTATCGAACTTTCTCCTGTTATAGACACCTGTCAATGGATCCCTTTCGATCAAACTGGAAACAAATGCCCTATCTCCCGGTCTGAGCTGGGATAAGATCTCCTCCAGGTTCGCTGTCTGATCGACTGTATTCATGGGAATTTTTCTCCGTTTCTATAAGACTTCTGCCAATGTATTGGGGCTATTTCCTGAATAAGCCAAGATTCCATCCTGGGGCTTTGATGTGGTTCGCTCTCTAGGCAGTTTTTGAGATCAGTTCTATACACGAAAAAGGGAAAACCTACAATGACTTTAAGGAAAAAAGGGCATTTTTCTGCCACACCAACGGGGGATTATTCAGATCTTCCTGTTCCACCACCCGTGCGATCACAAGACGGTAACCATCCACCTCCTGCCTGCTTACCACCTGACACGCCATCCATGCCGCGGAGCCTTCCGGGATTAGTGCCTTCCCTGGCTGATATTCGAAGGTAGAGATGGAGAAACGTGTGAACTTATCCTCTTCATCTCCTTTTATGCTTCCCAGTTGCCAGACCAGTTCCTTTTGCCCCTCGGAAACGATGGCAAGAATGAACTCGCCGGACTGTTCAATCAACTGATTGGTAAGGTGATCTTTGGCTATGCTGATGGCCAGCAAAGGCTCTTTTTCTGAAACAAACATAGCCGTAGCTGTCATGATATCCCGCTTCCCCTCGTGGGCTGTGCTTATCAAAACCACTGAACACGGAAGCCAGTTAAAAACCATCGTGTCGTCATTCATGATATGCCTCCTTCAGAAAACCGATTCCCAGATTTGTTTGAAAGTTTTTTTCATGTTTCCCATTTTGCAGAGTGTTGGTAGTTTAAGCTACTCACAGCCTTATGGTTTGTCAAGAATCACAACTGGCAGGGTTTTATTAAGCTTTACATAAACTTATTTTTCACCTATATGTTCTATCTGTGGATCATAAGGGCAAGAACCCATGATTAATTTGAACCAGCTCAGGGCCTTTTATCAGGCTGCAAAGCATCTGAATTTTTCTGAAGCGGCGAAGGCGCTTTATGTTACACAACCCGCTGTCACTGCTCAGGTGAAGGCCTTTGAAGAGCATTGTGAACTGAAGCTCTTCAAGAAAAAGGCTGGGAAGCTGTACCTCACAGAAGAAGGGAAAGCCATCTATAAGTATGCGCAGAAGGTCTTCGATTATGAAAAGGATATAGAAATTGCGGTTGAGGAAATGAAGAAACTAAAGCGGGGCTCCCTCCGAATAGGAACCGCCAGGACCTATGCCCGTTATTTTATGCCCTTTCTGATCTCCCGGTTTCGTCAGACGTATCCCAAGGTTAAGATCCACTTGGATGAAGGAAGCTCCTCAGAAATGGTACGAAGCCTCGTTGATTTCAAAAACGAGATAGCGATAATCGCCAAGGGGGTCGAAAACCGTAAAGTCACTTTCATCCCTTTCAGCCAAGAAGAACTGGTGCTCATCTTATCCCCAAAACACCATCTGTCGCGGAAAAGATTCATTCCGTTCCAAAAGCTGGCCGAAGAGCCAATCATTATGAAGGAGAAAGGCTCAGGGACACGAAAACTGGTGGACGAACTCTTTTTACAAAACGATTGCCAGCCAAACATACTGATGGAGACCAGCGATGCGGAAATGATCAAACTCCTCGTTCAACGCGGTGAGGGGATCTCCTTTTTAGTAAAAGAGTCGGTAGCCAAAGAACTCAAGAAGAGGAAATTGCGCACAGTCCCGGTGAAGGGTCACCAGCTTTTCTTAGATGTGACTATCGCCTATCTCCAGAAACAGCCTCTTTCACCTCCTGCACAAGCCTTTCTTAAGAGCCTGAAGAGCCTAGGGACCAAGGAAATGCGTTTCAAGGGGATGGGCGTCCTTATGTCCAAAATGCTCAATCAGCGCAAGTGATGATTCGCCGCGCCAAGGCACCGATGCTTCCCTCATCACAGGCTAGCAAGGACACCGCTGGCCGTAACGAGTCTTAATATGACGTCCAAAAGCTAATGCTCGGCATGTGGGCTTGTAATCGCCCGAAGGGCTGAGCTTTTTTTGCCCGATCGGTATCTCCCGATCGGGCAAAACTCGAAGATATTCTCCGCGCTCTCAGCGCCTCTGTGGTGAATCATTCCTCTTAAGCTCAAAGAGCAAAATACTACCCGACCATAGGCGAGTCGTTCTCATAGCTCTTGACCTTATACACCTTGCATTGAAAAGTTCTAAGGGGCCAAGACCCTAAGGCCTCATCACATGTCTCCTCATCACTAGAGGTGCAGACATTGATGTTGGAGACCCAGACGCCGTGAAGCCACGGTTCTTCTCCGGGCATCTCCGGATACCACCATCCGTGCTGGGCGTGTACCACGCGAGGATCAAGATCCTTATCAAGTGTTACTTTTTGCATGACACGACCATGCTGCGTCTCGATCCAGGCCCAATCCCCCTCTGCAACACCCACTTCTTTTGCTGTGTCAGGGTGGATCTGCATTTTGGCCCAGGGATAGCGTTTGCGTAGCGTTTCCACCTGGCGGTGCTCAGAATGAAAAAATGGATGGAAGCGGCCACCCGTGATGAGAATCAACGGATACGCATTTGATAGTTCAGGAGTTCTCGTAGGGCTTTCCGGAGGTTCTTTATAGGACGGGAGTGGATCATAACCCAAAGTCTCCATCACCGTGGAATAGAGTTCAATCTTCCCCGTCGGTGTTCCAAATCCGGTCTTCTCATATTTTTTATACGCAAATTTCTTCGTAGCCAACCGGCCCTTTTTGACCAGTTCCTTGAAAGTTGTTCCTAGGGGCTCAAGCCGATAATCGTAATACGCCTCCACCGTCTCCCAGGGCCAATACTCCTCCTGACCCAGCCGAATACCCAGACCGCGCCAGAAATCATAGTCATTGCGACGATCATATTTTCCCGGAATGGAAGGAGGCAAAGCGGCCTCTCCCGCTCTTATGACAGGCGTCGTGTTATGGTAGTTCCACAAGAAGGAACGCTCCAGCCACAGGGCGCTGGGCAACACATAGTCGGCCAACTGGGCGCTGGGTGTCATGAAATAGTCCACAACCACGTAAAGATCCAGGCTCTTAAGGGCTTTGTGGACCAGTTTGGTATTGGGGATGGTGACCATGGGGTTCGAGGATAAGGTGATCAAGGCACGCACCGGATAGGGGTCACTATAAGCAATCGCCTTGTAAAGAGACGGCGCTGGGGCCATACACGTATATCCGAACATATCACAGCGCTTGCCCCAGACGCGCTCCACATTGCTCTGGACCAACTCATACCCGGGCCATGTGTAAAGACGGAATTGATTACCTAAGATTTTGCTGCGCTGTTCTTTGGGCAAGGCATCCGCAAGCTCAATCTCATGTTCCGTTATAAAGGATGCAGGACCCATGAGTTCTTCTCCACCTTTCACATCCACATTGCCCACAATGGCCGATATGATATGTCGAAGTGCGATTGCATCATAAGAATTGGGTTGATGGGCCACCCCCATGCCTTCCATGGCACACGATGGCTTGTTGGTGGCGAACATGCGAGCGGCAGTAACGATTTGCTTCTTTGGGACCCAGGTGATCTCGGAGACCTTATCAACGGGATATTCTTTGGCCCGATCAGCCAGCTCGTCAAAGCCGTGGCACCACTGAGTGACAAATTTCTTATCGTAAAGTTCTTCCTCGATAATGACATTGATCATGCCCAAGAGCAATGCGGCATCCGTTCCTGGGCGAATCTGGAGCCACATGTCTGCCTTTTCGGCAGCCTCTGCGCGGCGGGGATCAATAACGATGAGTTTGGTGCCTCCTTTCTTGCCCTTGAGATACCCTTCCCAAATGGTCTGGTGCGAGTAAGGTGGATTGCGGCCTATGAGCATCAGGCACTTCGTACTCTCCAATTTTTCAACGTTCATCCAATAGGGCCACCAACCAAAAAGTGTGGTAGCCACCACAGCCGAGTTGCCGTGGCAGATCTGGGCTTGGCCGCACTGGTTTGGACTGCCGAACAGGTTTAGGAATCGAGAGTTGAGCTCTTCATAAGACCTGCTTGTGCCGGCAGTGACACCCAGCGTTTCAGCCCCATAATGGTCTTTGAGTTTTTGCAATTTGGCGGCAATTTCATCCAGGGCTTCATCCCATGTGATCTTCTGCCACTTGTTTTCCCCCTTTTCACCAATTCGCTTAAGGGGGTAGTTTAAGCGGTCCGGGTGGTAGAATCGCTCCAAGTCTGAACAGTATTTGCGGGGACAGGCCTTGATTGGGGATCTTGCGATCTTAAGAAGTTGACCGTCTTCAACCTCCACCTTGAGACGGCATCGGGGCTTGCACCAAAAACATAAAGAATATTTGATTTCTTTTGCCATTTGTTCACCTCCTAAAAGGACTCCATTCGCTTCGCTCACGCTAGCCCATCTCCTCTGGCGGTCCTATTTTATTCTAGGAAAGGGCAAATGAGTCAATTCATTTAATTTTATGGCGGGTATAAGCTGTTCTTATACCGGGAAATTTCCTTTGACGTAATATTCGCTCCTGGCTTATATTATCTCCCCTTGGAAATGGTGTTCCTAAAGCGTACATAGGACGAAAAAGAACCCAGTGGATCAACGGGCAAGTTGAAGGCTGAAAGATAAAACAGACTAAGACGTTTCATAACACAAGAAAGGGAGGTCTCACTATGTTCGATGACATGCAGAGTTTCATATCGGCTTTGGAAGAAAAGGGAAAGTTACGGAAGATAAATGGCGCCCACTGGGATCTGGAAATCGGCACCATTCACGAAATCGTCAGTGAAAGATTAGGTCCAGCGCTCCTATTCGATGAAATACCAGGGTATCCTAAAGGATTCCGGGTGGCCACGAACCTATTAAATTTCAAACTGGGTCAGAAGTTGGCATTGGGTGTGGATGAAGCGATGGGCGA
>JASFIT010000191.1:0-8659 GCA_050122535.1 Desulfobacteraceae bacterium
TCTGTCGGTGCCTTTTAATTAGAAAATTTGCGAAAAGAGAATTCGAAGTTTTTCTAACTCCATCAGCTACGCCGTTTTGTTCGTCCCCCTCGATAAAACCTAACTTATTAAAATTACTCAGTTTGTTTGTGTCCCCATCCAATGGCATGCTTTATGCTCTCAAAAATAAAAGAAAGGGGAAGATATTAAAGGCTCCCAGGCAAAGAAGTTAGTATCATGTTCGGAAACACTTAACGATATAGGGAGGTGATTGAAGTGCAAGCTTTCAACATCTTATTAGGTTACAACGACCCTCGTGTGCTCCTGCCGATAGGCTGGGCCCTTGAAGACAAAGGCTACAATGTCACTAGAGTACCAAGTAGCGAAGCCGTCCTTGAAGTAATGGCTAAAAAGGATTTTGATCTTATTCTTATAGACCTAGACCTTCATAAGACTAATGGCATCGACCTGGTGCACAAGGCAAAGCAGCTTAACCCAGAGACGATGGTGATCATCTTATGCTGCAAAGAGGATATTGATTATTCTCACGATACTCTTCGAATGGACGCGGATGACTACATTTTCAAACCATGTAGCAGGGCCAAGTTATGGAAACGGGTTAGCAATTGCCTTGAAAGGCTGGAACTCAAACGAAGTATTGCTTCCTTAGGACTAGATATAGACGGAACAGATGAGGCTGTTCTCAAGAAACTGAGGGCCATGTTAGACAAAATTCAAAGTCCGGTTTCTCAAATGAAGGAGATCTTAAGACAAATAAAATGGGACTCATTTCTTGATACGGATTACGACGTGGCAATTAAACTCAGAGAGCTGGATAAAATCGTTACTAGACTGAATGATGCTATTGCGGAGCTAAGGGGAAACATTGCAGAAGCCACTGTGGAGTTAAGCATTGATGAGAAACCGCCTGATTGGAAGGAAAATGTTATCGATCCACTCTTGGGGAATTTCCCTCATTAGGAGGTCATGAGATGCAACTAACACCGCATGCCTATTCAAGACCGGAGCCTGCCCAACCGGAATTGGCCACAATTCCGACCACCTTACGTGAGCTGATTGAGGCAATTGAAAAAGAAGTAGAGCCCAAAGAAGACCACCTAGTTGGCGAAGTAGTGCTTCACCTGCTTGACACTGGGCGGATCAGATTTCTGAATCCGAGGGGAGAGCTTGAACTTCTTTGGCTATCCTAAAAGCGATGGACAGTGATACTTGAGCACGGATTGCAGTCCTAAAGAATATAGCTTAATACGAACAAACATGAGGGGTCGGTCTTGAAGAAGAGGGAGTTCGATCAACAGAGCAGGGACCGAAAATGTCCAACCATTCTCGTCGCTGTGGATTTCTCTGAGTGCTCCAAGGCTGCCTTGAGAAAGGCAAAATCCTGGTCAAAAGGACAGGCTGGAAAAATCCTGGCACTCCATGTGATTGATCAGAGTTTCGTTAAAGATTGTATCCATCAAGATCTGGGTACCGACAAAGAGATTAAGAAGAAATTATTTCTTAATGCGAAGGAGAAGCTTGGTGAGCTTTTACGTAGTGAGCGTATGGATGAAAACTACACACAAATGATTGTCTGTGAAGGGATACCCTGGATCGAAATCAACAAAAAGGCGATCCAGTGCGATGTAGACATGATCATCATGGGAAGCAAAGGAAACTCTGATGATATGAAAGCCATTTTCTTCGGCAGCACCACGGAGAGGGTCCTCAGGTTTATCAAGCGGCCGGTACTCTGTGTCCCCCCAGAGTGGGATTACAAGTTCAAATGAGAAGGTTCTAATTCCACGGCGTCTGCGGTGCCAAACATGATTGGCAACCGCATGAAGGCCATTATAAGAAAGTGATAGGACTTGAGAGAATATCTCAAACGCCTCTTAGGGATGTTCAATTCTAAGGGGAAATGAAAGGAGTGTTAGAATGGATGATATATCTTTTTCAGATATTGCTATTGTCTCTTGTGGCACCTTGAGCATGGAGCTTACCCATTTGAGAGAGATCGGTTTCCTGGACGCCAGGCAGATCTCTTTCACAACGCCAGGTCTCCACGAGGATCCGAGGGACCTGGAAAGGCAGCTTCTGCAGCGCGTCGAAAAGGCTAAACACAAGGCGAAGAAGGTCATTGTTGTTTATGGGGGAAAGTTCTGTTATGTGAACGCGGATCAGCCCACCCGTACCATGAAGACCATCATCGATGAATTGGGTCCCGAAGTGGGGAGAATCCAGGCCAGCCACTGTGTCGATATGCTAGCAAGCGAAGCCGAGCGAGAAAGAATCGTCCAGGAGATGGCAGGCGGTGAAAAGGTCTGGTGGATGACACCTGGTTGGATCAAGTTTCGCCACTATGTATTTAAAGGTTGGGATCAGGGCCTTGCCAATGAAAATTTTCCACGTCACACGGGAGGAGCCATTGTTCTTGATGCTATCGGCTATGTTGAACGGTATATGGGTGAACACCCGGAAGACTGTCTGGAATATTCTGACTGGATGGGCATTCCGATCCAGCCCCATTCCATTACACTTGACCGGTTCAAATCCTTGCTCTTGGAGCAGGCAAACCAGCTAAACAGCAGATGAGTTTAGAAAAGGGCTATGTCCACCTTTACACGGGCAACGGCAAAGGTAGAACACCTGCTGCATCTGGTCCGGCAGACGCTAATTCTATTAAACAGATTGGCAGGGCTTCGGGACATCACGGAGGAAAAAGATGGATTCAGAGATTATCAGAGAAACTCTCAGTAAATGCGAACTTTTCAGCGGGCTCTCTGATGAAGAGTTGAGTCTTATCGTTGAATTGGCAAGTTTGGAAGAGTGCAAGGGGGGAGACGCGATCTACGAACAAGGAAAGCTCGGGACAAGATTATATGTTCTATCGAAAGGACAGGTGTCCCTACTTAGGAGATCTAGATTCAATGACGATACGATAGCCACATCTACAGTCTATATCCTGAGGGAAACCCCTCTTAGAAGAATCATGGGTTGTTGGTGCACCCTTGTAGGCGAACAACATATCCAAATGTGCTCTGCCAAGTGTGACAGGCCGAGTAAGATAGTCTCTATGGCTTGTTCGGATCTGAGGAAGGTCTTTAAGAAGAATGCTGAAATTCGGACAAAGATACTGGAGAAGTTTGTTCTAATCCTGCGGGACCGTCTAGAGAGTTCTTATGGGGCCTTGGAAACCTTGTAGGGCCCATCTGGAATAGGGAAGAACCCGCGAAAAAGGCTGAAGTTGAGACGCGGGAAAGATACGAGACTTGCAAGCGGCGGGTGGCTAAGCCAGAATCAGATCTCTCGAGAAATGAGCGAAATCGAAGACAGAGAAAGTATGCCGATTAAGATTTCACCAAAGACTATAGATAGAGGTCACATTGAGAAGATAGGGGAACTGAGTGGGCAGAACGTTCATCAATGCTTCCAGTGCGGAACTTGTGGAGGGTCATGCCCAATGGCCCATCATATGGATGCCCTTCCCCGCAAAATCATGCACCTGTTGCAGCTGGGCTTGACACAAGAGATAGAAATGCAAAACACCTGCTTGGTTTGTTCCTCCTGTCACGCGTGTAGTGTGAGATGCCCAAGAGGTGTTGACCTCGCCAGAGTCATGGAGGCCATCCGGTTGATGACCCTGAGAAAGAACCAGAATTTCATTGAACCGTCACAGCTCCCTGCTAAGATCATGAAGGAATACCCAGGAATTGCTATGGTTTCCGCCTTTCGAAAATTGACCAGTTAATACCCATCCGTGCCGTTCCGTTGCCCTCGGCTCCAGCCTTCGAACCAGGAGTTTGACTGAGGCTCACTTTTCTTCTTAGTTTAAAACTGAGTGAAAACTCGAATTAGAGACTCTCATTTTCAACTCCCCTTTAACGGCAACTCAGCATTGCCATTGACTATTTTGGATTTTTTGTTTCGAAGTTTTTCTAAAAAGGATTTCGAAATTTTTCTAAAAACTGTGGCTGCGCATGATGATTGGCCTTGGCCAATATAGCTAATTAACTGAAAGTATTATGGTTTTTTAACCTGCATCTTGGTGGCATGCTTCGTGCTTCTTGAAAATCTCAAAGCTGGGGTCGGCTAACGAAATGCAGCCGTGAAGCTACCCCCAATCCTGACAAACATTGAGTTTATGAGCGAGGACAGGAAGGCAGCAAGATTGAAAGAAATCAGCGAGTCTGTGGATTTTTTGTCTAACCACAGATTAATTGGTGCGTTGCCGGAGGAAACGCTTATTGAGTTGCACCAGGCTTTAGGAACCGTTGTTTCGTTGATTCAACACATGGAAGAGGGGGAAGACTAGTTGGAAGTCATTTAACCTTAGAAGATTGGGAGCTTAAAGGAGGGAACCATGGCGACACAACAAAATTTTTCGGTTCTTGAAGTATTGGGAGAAGTTGAGTCTCTTCTTTACAGATGTCCGGAATGTGGAGAGAGAATAGAAGTTCTCGCCGATGAGGTCAACAAGAAACACGTTTGCCCGAAATGCGGCAAACAAATTGATTTTATGAAACGTCCTCACTCTCTCTATGGCAAAGAAGACCTGCAGCCTGTTGTTGACAATCATCCGAAAGCGTCCCGGCTGGCTTGAGACTCCCTAGCTTTTCTGAACCGAAAAGGGACCTGAATGAAATCATAATCGTTCTCAGCAACCGCTGTTTTGCCTCGCAGCACTCGCATATCTCCACGATATGGTTGCTAAGATTAAGAAGGCACGACATGTAAAAGGCATGCGGTTCATTCTTCTGATTTGCTCCTGTCCCACGGAATCGAAGGTCCCAGATAATATCTCCATCGAGCTCATGAGACCGGCGGTTCTCAGTAACGTCTTCCCCCTTGAGGGACACCTAAGTCTTCAGGGGAGGTTCAAGCACTTTACTGAGTAAGGTTCTAAGATCTACCAACGACAGATAATGAGCAGAATTGAAGGATTGAAAGAAAGGTGTAAAAGGTCAAAGTTGCACTACTTTCCCGAGAGCCGGAGTAGCTCTCATGGACTACACAAGTAGGAGGTGAACATCATTGATTCCAGAGATTCAGAAAATCTTGTATGCCACTGATCTCTCTGCCAATTCCGCCTATGCGTTCCGTTACGCCATAAACTCTGCAAAAAAACACGATGCCAAGATCGTCATTTTGCATGTTCTTGAGCAATTGTCGCCTGGTGCCCGAGCAATGGTCGGTGCCTGTATTGACGAAGAGCTCCAAGAGAAGGCCCTAAAAGGGAACATAACCTTCACCAGAAACCGAATCAGAAAGCGACTGAAGCTATTTTGTGACAGGGAGCTTAAGGATGATCCTGAGTGCACAGATAGAATCGAGTCAATAGAAGTGTGTGAGGGCTTCGCAGCAGAAGAAATACTCAAAAAGGCGGATGGGCTAAATTGTGATGCCATTGTTATGGGAACGCATGGAAAGGGAATCATTAGAAATACCCTTTTAGGAAGTACTTCAAAAAGGGTCCTGCGCCGAGTGAGAAAACCTGTGTTAATTATCCCATTGCCAAAAGGAGAGACTGACATCACATACCACGATATGTAGAAAGGATCTGATTTTGTCCATTATCAATACTCCCAAAACAAGGCTTGCGGTCTATCTGTTGCTCGTGATGTGGCTGATTGAGATGGGCGAGTCAAGAAAGATATCATAATGATGAAGATTCTTGATGACTTGATTTCTTTTCTTGATCTGGAAACAAGCGTGAGAGAAATCCGCCAAGGCGTATTTCATACCGGGGTTCTGACTCGCAACTGTGGGCTGGCATCAAGCCTTCCACGAGATGCGTTAAGACAGGAGCGCCCCTTAGTAAAGGAACCCGGAACCTTATTGCAGAAGAGTGCGTTGGAGCTGGCTCACTTGGCGCACTCCGAAAGCATCCTCGAGGCAGCCATTGGCATGGCAACCATCAATTCCCTCATCCCAATTGATTTGGAGAGTTGTGTGGAGCTCAACGCCCGTGACCTTATCGCTGAGAAGGGGCAAGGGAAGAGGATAGCCATGGTGGGACACTTCCCTTTCATCCCCAAACTCCGTGAACTCGCAAAAGCGCTGTGGGTCATTGAAAAAAATCCGCGGGAAGACGATTTCACTGAAGAGCAGGCTGAGAACTTGATCCCGCAAGCCGATGTGGTTGGCATTACCGGTACGGCATTTACAAATCATACTTTTGAGAATTTGCTCAAGTTTTGCCCTCCTCATGCCTACGTGGTGGTGTTGGGTGATACGACTCCCCTGTCTCCGTTTCTGTTTGATTATGGCGTGGATGCCATATCCGGTACAAAAGTCGTGGATCCTGAACTGGCTTTGCGGTGCGTGAGTGAGGGAGCAAACTTCAGACAAATCAGAGGCGTCAAACGACTGACCATGGTGAGATAAACCCCATCTCATCAGCCCGATAGTGTATAACGCACCGACCAAAAACCCTTCCCCAAAAAAGAAATGGTCTTATGCTCAAAATTTTTACTTGACTTTCAGACTCGAATAGCTATATTATGAGCGTAAGCTCATAATAAGAGGGCAAGATGCCAAGACCAAGAAAGCTCAGATATGTTCAGGGACGTCCCATTGTTGAGGCCTTTCTTCCCAGCAGGGTACCCCCATGGGGGAGGGAAGAGGTTTTGCTTCCTGTAGAAGGCCTCGAGGCGATCAGGCTGAATGATTTTCAGGGTTTGGATCAGGAGACAGCCGCTGCGATGATGAATGTTTCACGCCAGACCTTTGGAAGGATTCTGGCCGATGCAAGGGCTGTGGTGGCTGATGCTCTGGTTATGGGCAAGGTCCTCAAAATTGAGGGTGGACATTTTGAGATGCCGCCCCGAGGAAGAAGAAGGCGCCGCCGCGGATGGGGCGGTGCATTTTGAAAGGAGGTGTGACTATGCCAAGATTTGACGGAACAGGTCCCGCTGGAGATGGCCCCATGACTGGCGGAGGTTTTGGATATTGTAACCCCGCCGGAAAGGCTCGCCGTGCATACGGAGGGTGGGCCCCCGGTTATGGTCGTGGCTTTGGTGGAGGACGCGGCTTTGGTGGAGGACGCGGCTTTGGTTCTTGCGGCCGGGGCCGAGGGTATGGCTGGGGAAGTTGGTATGGACCCGCTTACGGGCCAGCATACGCCAGCCCTAATGCCACGAGCCCTGAGGGCGAGCTCAGTATGCTTCGAGATGAGGCCAATGCGATCAAAGACGACCTTGATGCCATAAACAAGCGGATTGAGGAGTTGGAAAAAGGGTCTTCAGAATAGTCTGACCGCTGACTGGTGAAACATTTAAGCCTTCCTAAAAGGACCACAGGGCAAATAGGGGCGGGGCTGGGGACCCGCTCCTATCGCTAACTTCATCTATCTTATCTCATTACTCCGGTGTCTTCCGCCTACCTCAATTAGTCCAACCCGTTTATCAAACCTGTGTAATCTTTTCCATTTCGAACATTTGCGAAAAGCAATTTTGAAATTCTTCTAAATCTGGCTGACCAGAAGAAGTGTCGACTAGCACCAATAAAGATAAGTATTTGAATTTATATTATTTTGGCAAATTACATCTTGCTGGCATGTTTCATGCTTGAAGAAGTTTAGCAACAGAAAACAGTGAAGTTAACCGATATCTTGATCACCGTTTCGGGGGAAAAAGTGGATCTATTTGGCAAACTGAAAGAAATGAAAATGCTGCTTATCGATGACGATGAGTGGATAAGAGATTCCCTGAGCTTATTCTTTGAGGGAGAGGGATGCCATTTGGTGGCAGTTGAGACGGCTGAAGAGGGTATGGAAGAACTGCAAGGGAAAGACTATGACATTATCATCGTCGATTACCGGTTACCAGGTATGGATGGCCTGGAATTTTTAGAAAGGATTAAAGAGTCCCATCCAAATGCCTTGACTCTGCTCATCACAGCCTATGGAAGCAGAGATGTTTTTTTGAAGGCGAGTAAGGTCGGGGTCCAGGGTTTCATTGATAAACCGTTCACAATCAGGACAATTGAGGATTCTCTATCGCAGTTGATCGAATAATGCGTGCAATATGTATCTTCAGCATTCATAGGACTCAGACCAACCATGTACTCCTATTTTCAATAGGGCTTGAATGGAGTCCGACAATCTCAACAACCCTTATCGATACTTGGTTAAGATACCAGTTATTTGTGAGAAGGGTGCAAGGCTGTAGTTTATGAACTCTCATGGGATGAAGAAAGGAGAGAGCTAAAATGACAAATAAAACGTCTACAGAGGACATATTTAGAGAGCTTGAACAAAAAGCAAATGAATATCTTGAAATCTCTGGCAACTGTGCTCAATCCTCTTTTTTGGCGCTTCAAGAGCAGTTTGGACTCGACGGCGGCCCGATTTTAAAGGCTCTCACTCCTTTTCCTGGACTTGCTTTCAGGGGCGAGGTTTGTGGCACAGTCGTTGGCTGCACAATGGCGTTGGGCCTGGTCTTTGGACGAGAAAGGCTCGATGACTGGGGCGGGTATATTCACTCAATACCACCCGTTAGAGCGTTTTTCCGCCACTTCAAAAAGGAGGTGGGCAGCATTGTATGCGGTGACATTGTGAAGTCGGAATTTGGTGAGAGGTTCGACTTGGTAGAGCCCACCGAGACCAAGAGATGGCTAAAAGCGGGCGCCCTTGAGAAGTGTGCTGCTGTGCTTGGAAAAGGTGTTCGAATTGCGGCAG
>JASFIT010000192.1:0-8649 GCA_050122535.1 Desulfobacteraceae bacterium
AACAATCCACAGAAGTGAATACGGTGAGTGGTGCCACGATGAGTAGCCGCGTCATTATGAACGCTGTTCAAAACGCCTTAAACAAAGCGAAGAAGAAATAAGAGGGGACTTGTTCTTATCGTTATCAATGCAGATGACTAGAGGACTGTTTATCATGTTGAAATGGGGATAAATTTATGGCAGATCTGCTGTTTTGGCTCTATCTAGTCAATTCCGTGCTCTTGATAAATCATGAAATCGATTCGGCGTATTGGAGAGAATGGGATCTATTCAGATTGCCTGGAGGTATTACGGGGTTTTTGATAATCCATTTTCCGCTACTACTCTTTATCCTCTATGGATCGATCTTAGTCTTCCAACGTTCCTTCGCAGGCTTGATATTTTCGCTAATACTCTGTTTCGGTGGGATATTCGCTTTTGCAATTCATCTATTCTTTATCAAGAAAGGCCGAGAAGAATTTAATACAGCAATTTCACTATTCATACTTTCTGGCATGCTCATTGTGTCATTGGTGCAGCTAACGATTACCACCTTTTTGCTCTTACAAGCAAGCACCCCGACCATGGGTCGAAGCTTCTAGTTCATATTTCGTCGTCAACTTGGGGGAGAAAGGCACCCGCTCAACCCTCCCCGTATTGATCCAAATAAAGACATGCAAAGACCTTGGCATCAGAAATAATGTTTTTGATGAGGCAATACTCATTGGGCTGGTGGGGCGTATTGGGCATGGTCATCCATACGGCCGCCGGAAGGCCTGCTTTTCGGAAAAAGGCTGCCACCGTCCCTCCGCCGATCCCCATGGGTCTTGCTTCCAAACCCTTAACCGCCTTTATGGCCCTCGTCAAGACCTCCACCACGGGTGAGTCGGCTGGGGTGGGGGCTGCTGCCTCCTGCCGATAAACCGGTTCTACCAGAATAGAAAGGTCCAGTTCATCTGCCACTTGCTTTGCGATTTGTTCAGCAGCGGCTAGGATGTCGTCAACCCGATACTCTGGTAGGATCCGACAGTCGATGTGAAAAATGTCTCTGCCCGGTATGGTGTTGATGTTCGGGATATTTGCTTCCATCTTTGTGGGTTCAAAGGTGGATAAAGGAGGACGATAGAGTTCATCCGTCAGACCGAATCGATCTTTCAGTCTGTCAAGAGCAACTATCAATCGCGCCGCACCATATAGACTGTTCCTTCCCTTCTCCGGCGTACTGGCATGGCATTGTTGACCGCTGACAGTAAACTTGAGCCATAGCATGGATTTCTCTGCCACCTCAATCATAGTTCCCTCGTCATTGCCCCCATCCGGCACAATAATGAGATCATCGTTTTTGAAGAAATCACTACGATTTTTCAGGAGGTAATCAAGTCCATATCTGCTCCCCGTCTCTTCATCCGAAACGATAACCAGGCCGACCGCTCTCCCTAAGGCTACCTCTGACTCCCGAATGGCCTTCAGAGCCAGATATGAACTAATAATGCCGTGCTGATTGTCTTCCACACCCCTTCCAATGATCTTGTCACCCTCCACCTTAATCTCGTATGGATCACTTTCCCAAAGGGATAGGTCCCCTGGCGGAACCACATCCATATGACTAAGGACCCAGACGACGAAACCTTCGTTCCCTGCTTCCCATTTTGCCACCAGGTTGGGACGGTAACCCCCTTGTGCTCTCTCATCCGGGGCCCGTATCTCTTCGAGGAGATCAGGTTGTAGCTCTCGGAGTCTCCTCTTCATGTAACTTGCTTTTTCGTGCTCCCCCGTACCCTCATTCTCTGGCCCAAGTGCCACTCTTGACGTGAGGTCCGCCTGAAAATTAATAATTTCATCTCTGTAACCATCTATGGTGTTAAAAACCTTATCTAGTTCATTCATAACAGCTTCCCTCCTCCAATATAACCGCAGAGTCGCAAAGAACGCTGAGCCCAAAAGAACTTCTTTGCTTTCCGCTGAGACCCGCCTGCCTCGCCTGAGCGAGAGCGATGGCGGGCAGGGGGCGGAAAGCAAAAACTTTTGACTCAAGGCAGAGACACCTTAACTCGTCTACAACTCTCAATAGGCTAACACGCATAGTTGTAAAGCGTTTCTATCGCACCCCGCGTTTTTGCATTAAGCGATTCATACTCAAAAACCTGAAAGGCGAGCTATCTCTTTCATCATCTGATCCAGGAAGGTTTCGACTCTATTCGATGAACCTTCGTAAACAGCTCTACCGAAATTGATCTCCACCAGCGTTCGAGCGCTCTTTGCCGCATAGTTGATTCCCACCGGAATGAAAGGGACCGTGGAACGGGACTGAATCATTCTGATCAGCCCCACGTGGCCAAGGCCCATCCTCCTTCTATAATAGGTTCCTTCCGGAAAGATAACGATCCCCTCCCCTTTTTCCAGGAGCTCCAGCATGGTCTTCAGAGATTGGCGGCTCTCCAGAGGCCTTGAGCGGTTTATTGGTATCCCGCCCAGTGAAGATATAAACCATCGGGAGACTGGATTCAGGAAAAGCTCATACTTGGCAACATAGTACAAGGGACGGGGCGCAGCCAGACTCAAAAGGGGGATATCTTCCCAGCGCCGATGTTTAGGCAGGAGGATAAAGCCGCTATGATTGGGCAGATTCTCTTGGCCACGCGTTTTTATCCTGAATACTTGCGAGAGGAAAATTTTGGCAGTGGGTCTTGTTAAGCGGAGGATTAAAGCGCTTCTTGGTGGGAGTGAGCGAGGCATTTATCATTTATCATTAAGCACTTGTCATCAGTGCCTACCGTTTATCGCCCTTTCTGTTTTTGATACCCATGACGCATAACTAACGTCTGCTACTCTACAGTGACACTCTTGGCCAGATTCCTCGGTTTATCGATATCCCGGTTAAGAAGTCTGGCGCAATGATAGGCTATAAGCTGGCAGGGCACTGCACACAATATGGGATTCAGGTAGTCTAAAGTTGGAGGGACCTCAATGACCTCGTCCGCCATCTCTCTTATCTTGTCATCGCCCTCATTCGCTATAGCGATAACCGGGCCCCTACGGCTTCTGATTTCCTGGATATTACTGATCATTTTTTCGTACATGGCATCCCTGGGAACGATGGCCACTGTGGGCATGTCAGGGTTTATGAGCGCAATGGGGCCATGCTTCATCTCTCCGGCTGCGTACCCTTCTGCATGGATATAGGAGATCTCCTTTAATTTTAAGGCCCCTTCCATGGCTATGGGATAGCCGTACTTCCTGCCCAGAAAAAGCCAGTTATCACACCGGTAGTATTTCTGTGCAATGGCCTGGATATGATTGTCGTTGGAGAGGATCTTTTTTACCTGATCCGGAAGTGCTGATAGGGCCTTAAGGGCCTCCACCCCATCGGTGAGAGATAGGTTCTGATGCCGGCCCAGGAGGAGCGCCAGTAGGGTCAAAATGGTCAATTGAGAAATAAAGATCTTGGTTGAAGCCACGCCAATTTCAGGGCCAGCATGGTTATATATCCCCGCGTCTGTTTCCCGGGCAATGGAACTCCCCACCACATTAACAATTCCAAGGAGTTTTGCCCCTTTTCTTTTGGCCTCTCTGATGGCGGCAAGGGTATCGGCGGTCTCTCCTGACTGGCTGAGGGCGATGATAAAGGTGTTAGGGGGAAAATTCATTTTTCTGTAACGAAACTCCGAGGCAAGTTCCACTTCCACGTCAACCTCGGTCAATTTTTCAAAAATATGCATACCTACAGATCCTGCGTAATAGGATGTGCCACATGCCACCATAACGAGATGCCGGCAATCCTTTAATCTGTCCCATACGGGCATGATGCCGCCCAGTTTGGGTACGCCTTCTCCGGGTTCGAGTCTGCCCCTTATGGCATTTTTTATGGTCTCTGGTTGCTCAAAGATCTCTTTCAACATGAAATGGGGAAAACCATTCAGTTCTGCGTCTTCAGGTTGCCATTCCACTGTCTCAGTGGCTCTTTGAATGGTCTTGGCCTGCGCCGTTGAGATGGAAAAACCGTCTTCCGTGAGCAGGGCCAGTTCGTTATCATTAAGATGAACCACCTCTGTCGTATATCTCACCATGGCTGCCACATCGGAAGCTGCATAATTTCCATCTTCCCCCACTCCAATAATCAACGGGCTTCCCCTTCTTGCCACAACCACTTCACCCGGCGAATGTCTGTGAATAACGGCCATCCCAAAGGTCCCCTCCACCTGAGACATGGTTTTCCTCACCGCCTCATTCAGGTTCCCGTCAAAGTTCAGAGAGATCAGATGAGCCAACACTTCTGTATCCGTCTCAGATCGAAAAGCGACTCCTGACTTCTCCAGTTTTTTCTTCAGATAGTGGAAATTTTCAACAATGCCATTGTGTATCACGAATACATTCTCATCCCCATCTCGATGGGGGTGGGCATTCTCCTCGCTTGGTTCCCCGTGTGTGGCCCAGCGGGTGTGCGCGATGCCGGATCTCCCTTTTATATCCAGGTCGTTTATCTTTCTCTCCAGTTCCACAATCTTTCCCAGAGCTCTATAATAATCAATATGGCTTCCATCCTGCACGGCCAAACCCGCTGAGTCGTAACCCCGATACTCAAGGCGTTTTAAACCTTCAATAAGTACTGGTTTGGCCTTTTTTGCGCCCACATAGCATACGATTCCACACATAATATGAGTTCCTTTCTTCCTCCTACCCCTTTTACTGGTTTACCCACTACCTCCTCCATATTGTAGCCGGCAAACGGGTTAACAGACTAGGCAGTTTACTACGCCTTAAGACAAGAAATGGTGTCTGATGATGTACCTGGCCATGTCAGCAGCCCTGATACCCAATTTCTTTCCATGAATGGCCAGAATGGTGACACAGACGCCTCTGCTCTCATCTTTGGGGAGGGCATAGGCTGTGACCCAGTCATACTTATAACGATCATTCAAGTCATTTATGGTGCCTGTCTTGGCCCCCAATTCAATGTCTTTAAATTGCTTTTTTCGCCGCAGTGGGAGGAAGGCTTTACGGCATGTGCCGTAAACCACAGTCTCTTTCATAAGTATCTTCAGTTGCTTGGCTGTACCCTCCTCTATGGGCCTTCCCAGTCTGGAAAATCTTGCACGATAAAGAATCGCCCCCGATTCATCCTGAATTCTCCTGACCAGCCAGGGCTCTATGATGACGCCATGGTTCGCAACCGCAGCGGTGATCAAGGAGGCATGTATGGGGGATATGCGTGTTCTCTTATTAAATCCAGAGGCTATTTCGGCCAGTCCAAAATCATCTGCCGGGATGCGAAGGCGGCTCACGCCAACGGGCAGGTCAAAAGGGATCTCCTGATTAAAGAGAAATCTATCTGCGTATTCCACCATGAATTTTCTACCCAGATCATAAATGCCTATCTTCCCAAAAACAGGATTGATGGATCCCGCAAAAGCCCTCCTGAAACTGGTCTTCCTACTATAACGTCCTTCCTTCTGTCTCAACTGGCTGTTATACAGCGTGTGTTTCATGCCCCGGAAGACGACCGTCTTGCCGGGGGTAAATCCCCGTGCCTCGATGGCTGCAGCCGCGGATACGATCTTGAAGAGGCTGGCAGCCGGGAAATCTGCCTTCAGACAGAGATATTCTCTCTCCCCATTTGGAATCTTGCTGTAGTCGGCCATGGCCAAAATCTGACCCGTTTTGGGCTTGAGGACGACCACAGCTGCCTGATGCGTCAGAGAGCGGCGCAGAAGGTCAAGAATATATTTCTGGAGACCTGTATCAATGGGTACTTCAACAGTAAGCCTCATCCCCCCGGTATCAAGGGGATGGCGTTGTGTTGTTGTGCCCACATCCAGATTCAACCCTGTCAGGAGTGGAGGCAAATCCTGTTTTCCAAACTTTTCGGGTTGACCATTCTCCCATTTCGCGGTAGCGAAAGCGCCGTCTTCCGGTCGCTCCCCAGATGCGAAGATCCAGGAGGCCGTGTAAGTAACCCCAACCAACACCATATAGCCAAAGAGCAGCAGTACCCGGTTCATAACAGATCTTCTCCGGGCCTTCCTCTTCAGCCCCTTTTGGTAATACCTCCAGCTATTCGGATTGTTACCATGCACTATCATTCTGGACTTGAGGTGATGAATTCCATTCCTCCCATATAGGGTTTGAGCTTTTCGGGTATGGCAACGCTGCCATCTTTCTGCTGATAGTTTTCAAGCACGGCCACCAGGGTTCGCCCAACTGCAAGTCCAGATCCATTGAGGGTGTGCAGCAATTGGGTCCCAGTGGCACCCTTTTTCTTAAACCGGATCCCTGCGCGTCTGGCTTGAAAGTCACCAAAGTTACTGCAGGAGGAAATCTCCCTATAAAGATTTTGCCCCGGGAGCCAGACCTCCAGATCATACGTTTTCGCTGCAGAAAAACCAAGATCTCCCGTGCATAGGGAAACGACTCTGTAAGGGAGTTCAAGTCGCTTCAAAACCTCTTCGGCGTTGTTTGTGAGTTTCTCCAGCTCATCCCAAGACTCTTCAGGCTTGGAGAATTTGACCAGCTCTACCTTGTTAAACTGATGCTGACGGATCAGACCCCTTGTATCCTTGCCATAGGAGCCTGCTTCCGAACGAAAGCAGGGCGTAAAAGAGACATAGTATAAAGGTAAATCTTCTTCTCTGAGTATCTCCTCTCGGTGTATGTTCGTTACAGGGACTTCTGCGGTGGGAATAAGATAGTAATCCCAGTCCTCAATCTTAAAAAGGTCTTCCTTGAACTTTGGTAGTTGTCCGGTGCCGGTCATGGCTGCTGAGTTGACCATGAAAGGAGGCAGGACCTCCGTATACCCATGCTCCCTCGTATGAACGTCGAGCATGAAATTGATCAGGGCCCTTTCCAGCAAGGCGCCAGCACCCCGGTATAGGGCAAACCTGGCGCCAGCTATTTTTGACGCGCGAGCGAAATCGAGGATACCCAGTCTTTCCCCAATCTCCCAATGGGGAAGCGGTTCAAAATCCATTTCCCTGATCTCACCCCACTTGCGGATCTCAGGATTATCACTTTCATCAACACCAATGGCCACCGATTCATGGGGCATGTTCGGTACGACCATCAGAAATGGATTCAACTTATCTTCCACATGAGAGAGCTCAGCATCTCTCTCTTTGATCTGGGCCGAGACCTGCTTCATTTCGCCAATGATTTGAGATGCGTCCTCGCCCTTCTTTTTCATGGCCGCAATGTCCTCACTGACACGGTTTCGTTGGTGGCGAAGACTCTCCAGAGTGGTAAGTATTTCCCGCCTCTCTCTATCAACAGACTCAAACACAGAGATATCCAAGTCGTACCCTCTGTTTTTGAGCATCTCCTTAACCTTGTCTAAATTGGATCGAATGAATTTCAGATCAAGCATACCTGGATGACCTCAACAGGATAATCCTTTTTCATGAGCAGCATGTTTTTAACATGGATTTTGCTTAATGGTCAAACCATTTGACCCCACCTTTGGAATTGCATCACTAGAAAAGATTGCTATATTTTATACTATTATGCTAAACAATTACCAAAGATTTTTCCCTGGCTTCAAAAGAAGATAAACCCTTCCAAAGGTATCTGGTGTGGCTAGGTCTTTTGCTTCGGGTGTAAGCGATTATGGCAAAATCTAGCAATGACAAGAATTCAAATCTCATATGGCGTTTTTTTAGTTCTGTTAAACTTACGCTCGTTCTACTAATCATATTAGCCATTGCCTCCCTATTCGGGACCCTTATTCCACAGCAAGAAGGTGCTGTGGAATTTGCTCGCGGGTTAAGCCCCGGGATGTTTCAGGTGCTCAGTGCTCTGAACCTTTTTGACATGTATCATTCTTCATGGTTCAGGATCATCATCGGGCTGCTCGCCTTAAATCTTATCGTCTGTTCCATCAATCGTCTGCCTGCCACATTAAAGCTTTTTCAGGCCCCCCCAAAGGCGGATAGGTCCAAACCCTTTGAAAATCTTCCCCCTGAGAGGCACTTTTCAGTGAAGGGAGAGATGGACGAGGTGGGAGAGCGTGTGGCCGATTTCTTGAGTAAGCAGTACAAGAGGATAGAGGCCAAGAATAGCCCCAAAGGCAATTTCTATTACGGAGAGAAGGGTCGATACGCCTATTTTGGGGTCTATCTCGTTCACTTAAGCGTTCTGGTCATCCTAATTGGCGGTATCGTAGGATCCCTTTTTGGCTTCGAGGCCTATGTGAATATTGCAGAGGGAGATACGGTGGACACAGTTGCCCTCAGACAAAAAATGACACCCAAAAAATTGGGATTCAGTGTCCAGTGTGAAAAATTCATCGTGGAGTTTTATGAGAATGGTGCCCCGAAAGAATACCGATCCGATCTTAGGTTTCTTGCTGGCGGCAAAGTGCTTCACCAAGGAAGTCTCCTGGTCAACCACCCCATTACCTTTAACGGCATCACCTTCTACCAGTCCAGTTATGGCACCATTCCCGGTAAGGT
The DNA here is from genome assembly GCA_050122535.1 of Desulfobacteraceae bacterium. Taxonomy (GTDB): domain Bacteria; phylum Desulfobacterota; class DSM-4660; order Desulfatiglandales; family HGW-15; genus JASFEQ01. Next base: position 8,424 of record JASFIT010000192.1, read on the forward strand.
CCATCTGAAAATATCCAAAACGGAAAACAACCCCGAGACAATGGTGATGGAGGTGGAACAAGGAAAACCCTTCTCTCTTCCGGGAGGTAAGGCGCAGTTCCAGGTACTCCAGGCAGATGACAATCTTAAGGGGATGATGGGACCCGCTGCCATGATTTCTATCAAGCCTGAGCAGGGAGATGAAATGAAATTCTGGGTATTTCAGCACGTGGAAATGTTGCGAAAG
>JASFIT010000193.1:0-8578 GCA_050122535.1 Desulfobacteraceae bacterium
GAAGAAACGACCCGCGCCGCCCATTCAGCTTGCAGAGAATTGATCCCAGAATCCATTTCGCTTTGGTCTGCGGTTCCAGATCCTGCGCGCCTATTCGTTTTTATGAGCCCGATCGTATTCATGAGCAGTTGGAAATCGCGACAAAAAATTTTATTAACAGTTCAGAAGTTGTGATTCTCCCGGAAGAAAACAAGATCCTGCTTTCCCAGATCTTCAAATGGTATAAGAGAGACTTTGGGGGGAAGAAGCAGATGTTTGAATTTGTTCAGCGCTATTTGGATCAAGATGAAAAGTCGGAATTTTTTGTGAACAACAAAGATAGCCTCGTGGTGGAATATCTGTTCTACGACTGGAACCTAAACCATTGATAACTCTGCTTAGAGTTGGTAGGGTGGTCGGAATTTGTGGGGCGGCATTACCGCATATGGCTGGGGAAAAAGATGAGCATCAGAGATAGCAAATTGAATGAATCCGTTGAAGCGGCTCTGGCTGAGATGAAGACCCAAAACTCTGGAATGCCGGAGGGCTGTATCGTGGATGAGTCTCTGGAGCCTTGCGCCATCGTGATCGTGGGCGCGTCTGGGGACCTGACCGCAAGAAAACTGGTTCCAGCCCTTTTTAATCTGTACCTAAACGATGGACTGCCGGATCCCTTCATTATTGTGGGTTGCAGTCGCACAAAAATGAGCGACCAGGATTTCCGAAACAAAATGGAAAGGGGTATGGATGGGGCCGGCAAACTGAACAAGGCGAAATGGAAGGCATTTGCGAACTCCCTTTACTACCGTTCTATAGACTATGGGGAGCTCTCCTCTTTCATGCATTTGGCAGAGGCCTTGCGAGAGTTGGACAAAAAGCATAAAACCCTGGGCAACAAAATCTTTGATCTTGCCATTCCGCCTTCCCTGTATGGCACAGTTGCCCGGATGATTGGAAAAGCGGGCCTTTCCATTGAAAAGGAAGACGGCAATGGGTGGTCACGTATCGTTGTGGAAAAGCCTTTCGGCAGGGACCTGAAGACAGCCGTTGAGCTGGATGAAACCCTTCACGAACATTTTCAGGAACACCAGATATTCAGGATTGATCACTACCTGGCCAAGGAAACGGTCCAGAACGTGTTGATGCTTCGGTTTGCCAACTCCATTTTTGAGCCCATCTGGAACAGAAATTACATCGACCATGTGGAAATAACCGCTGCCGAAAGCCTTGGAGTTGAACATCGGGCGGGCTACTACGAGCAGGCGGGTGTCTTAAGAGACATGTTCCAGAATCATATGATGCAGCTTTTGGCCCTGACCGCCATGGAGCCCCCTTCTCTTTTCGAGGCAGACTATGTGAGGGATGAAAAGGTGAAAGTGTTTCGATCTCTGAGACCTTTTCCTGTTGAAAACTTGAATAAATACCTTATTTTAGGACAATATATTTCCGGCGTCATCGACGGGAAAAAGGTGCCCGCTTACCGGGACGAACCTGGTGTGAGCCCAGACTCCCTTACGCCCACTTTTGCCACGATGAAAGTCTTTGTAGGAAACTGGCGATGGAAGGGCGTGCCATTTTACCTCACATCAGGCAAAAGGCTGACTCGAAAACTGACTCAGATCATTATCCAATTCAAGGAAGTCCCCCATTCCATGTTTCGCCCTGTTTTGGGCGAACATATATCAGCCAACCGATTGATTTTGGGCATCTACCCAGAGGAAGAAATCACCTTGACCTTTCAGACCAAATATCCGGGCGCCAAGGTATGTTTGAGATCCGTAACCATGGATTTCCTTTATCATCAAAACTATTCTGGGCCCGTGCTGGAGGCCTATGAAAAGGTGCTTATCGACTGCATTCAGGGGGATCAGACATTATTCTGGCGACAGGATGCTGTGGAACGCTCCTGGTCCTTTCTTACACCTATCCTGGAACAATGTGAAACCTGCGGTGATCGGGGGGAAACGCTCCTCCCTTATGCGGCGGGAAGCTGGGGGCCAAAGGCTGCTGAGGCGTTGAGGCGGAGCTGAATTCAGGAAATATTATCTAAAATAGCTCTAGGAGGAATTGGGACATGGAGACATACTACAAACCGGAGGATCTTCCTAAATTCGAAGAAATCGGGGGGGAGGCATCGGATCTTGCAAAAAAATTCTTTGATTACTATGGTGCTGTTTTTTCTGAGGGAGATCTCACAGAGAGGGAGAAATCGCTCATCGCCCTTGCCGTTGCCCACACCATACAATGTCCTTACTGCATCGATGCCTTTACTCAGGCCTGCCTGGAAAAAGGATCCAATCTGGGCGAGATGACCGAGGCGGTTCACGTGGTGACAGCAATCCGGGGTGGGGCATCCCTGGTTCACGGTATTCAGATGCGCAATATCGCCGAGAAGCTCTCCATGTAGGAGCGGTTCGTTAAGGGGGAAGAATGCGTCTCGAGCAACCTTCACAAGAGAGTGAAATGGTCTCTGGGGAAAAGGCTGTAACCGTCGAGCCTTTTCGCCAGACCCTTTCAAGGCACGGCCTAAGATTGGACCGGGGACAGACGACGACTTTGCAGATCAATGTGGGCCTTTTCTGCAATCAGACCTGTCGACACTGTCATCTAAACGCTGGACCTGGGCGCATGGAAAATATGGACTTAGAGACCGCTGACCAGGTGGTGGACTATGCCCAAAGGAGTTCTTTTGAAATCATAGATATCACCGGCGGAGCGCCTGAACTGAACCCGAATCTGGTTTATCTCATTAAGAGAGTCGCCCCCGTTGCCCTCAGGATCATGGTCCGCACGAACCTCTCCGCTTTGAATGACGGCAAGCGAGACTATTTGTTTGAGATTTTCAAAGAGAATAATGTGGTGGTCGTAGCCTCTTTCCCTTCCATTAATGAGGCACAAGCGGATTCTCAGCGAGGCAGTGGTATTTTTCAGAAGAGTATGGCTGCCCTGAAGAGACTGAATGATGAGGGGTATGGAAAAGAAGAATCCGGCTTGGAGCTAAATCTGGTTTCTAACCCGACCGGCGCATTCCTGCCCTCTTCACAGCCTGAGGCAGAGAAGAGATTCCGCAAAGTTCTGAAACAAAAGTGGGGCATTTCTTTTAATAACCTTTTCAATTTTGCCAATGTACCCCTTGGAAGGTTTCGCCAGTGGCTCGCCCAGTCGGGCAACCTGGGAAGATATATTGAGAAACTCGCCTCCAGTTTCAACCCTTGCGCCATGGAAGGGCTCATGTGCCGCACGCTCGTCTCTGTGGCCTGGGACGGATACCTCTATGATTGTGATTTTAACCTGGCAAGGGGTCTTTATTTGGGGGGAAGAAGAATTCACGTCTCAAAAATGCCGGGGCCTCCTGCTCAAGGAACGCCTATTGCCGTGGCCGATCACTGCTATACATGTACCGCTGGTGCGGGCTTCACGTGAGGTGGGGCCATCAAGGCCTGAGTTCAGGCCAGGAAGTCGGAGAAAAAACGAATGTTCCCTCCTCAATTGTAAGCTCGGTGGGATTTTCGCGACTAACAAATAATTTCTTAAAAATCTAAACTGCTCCCTCCCCCTCGAATGGGGGAGGGCTAGGGTGGGGGTGACTGGCAAATGGATTCTCCCTCCCCTAAACCCCTCTCCATCCTCCGCAGTAGCCTGCTACGGAGGACGGGCCGCCAGGGGAGGGGTTCATATGGTCTGAAAGGAGAAGGGGTAGTCCCCCGTTTTGCGAAGTATGGTAAATAAAATGGAAGCAGCTATTGAACAACCTGTAAAGAGTAGAAAGAAGGGGCTGGTAAAGGCCCTCGTTCTTTTAGTATTCATTATTGGGGCCATTTATGCGATAAAGTACACCCCTCTTAAAGATTATTTCACCCGAGAAGCACTGGGTGGTTTTCTGGACATGGCGGGCATCTGGGCTCCTATAGTTTATATGTTAGTCTATGCTGCTGGTGTATGCCTGTTTGCTCCCGGGACTATTTTGACCTTTCTCGGTGCTGCCATTTTTGGGCCCTATTGGGGGTTCCTCTATGTTTGGATTGGCGCTATGATAGGCGCCAGTGTTGCGTTTTGGATAGGACGAACCTTAGGGAGGGATTTTGCCGCCTCCCTGATTGGGGACAAACTGAAGAAGTATGACGACGGCATAGAGCGCAACGGTTTTGCTACAGTCCTCTATTTGCGTCTTGTCTGGTTTCCTTTTACCCCCATGAACTTTGGCATGGGATTGACCAAGGTCCGTTTTTGGGACTATTTGTATGGTACAGGCCTGGGGATTATTCCCGGAACTTTCATCTTGGTCTTCTTCATCGGAACGGTGAGAGAGGTCTGGGCCTCCGGAGACTGGGGCCAACTAATTTCGGTGAAGTTCTTCTTTCTTTTAGGTCTATTCATCTTCTCGTTTTTCATGCCCAAAATCATAAAGAAGATAAAAGGAGAAGCTTAGAGATTTTGTTAGCTTCGCCCGATCGCCCATAGGCAGCGCTTCCGATCCGCAGGACCAACAGGCCGGAGGGTAGGGCTCTGGCCAGGGCGGAATATTAGCTCATGGGGGCGTGAGGTGCCAACCAGAATAGTCTACCCCTTTAGAAGGTTGTTTCATTCAGCACTATGAATTTAGAAAGGAGTGGAGATGCGTGATGACTAGCCTAGATGAACTTTGTGTGAATACGATTCGAATGCTTTCCGCAGACGGTGTTGAAAAGGCGAACTCCGGACATCCTGGTATGCCCATGGGAGCGGCCACTGTTGCTTATGTCTTATGGACCCGGTATTTAAAGCATAACCCAGAGAATCCGGACTGGCCTGACCGGGATCGATTTGTCCTTTCTGCGGGTCACGGTTCCATGCTGCTCTATAGCCTGCTTCATCTCACAGGCTACGACCTATCGCTTGATGAATTAAAGAACTTCCGCCAATGGGGGAGTAAGACGCCTGGGCATCCGGAATCCCATATCACAAAGGGCGTGGAGACCACCACAGGTCCCCTTGGGCAGGGCTTTGCAAACGGCGTGGGGATGGCCATTGCCGAGCGATACTTAGCAGCCCATTTCAATCGTGCAGGACATGACATTGTAGACCACCACATCTACGGCATCGTGAGCGATGGCGATCTCATGGAAGGGGTCTCCCACGAAGCGGCTTCCTTGGCTGGTCACTTGAAACTGGGAAACATCATTTATTTTTATGATGATAACCATATCAGCATCGATGGGAGTACAGACTTGGCCTTTACTGAAAATCGGGTGGATCGTTTTAAGGCATATGGCTGGCATGTTCACAGTGTAGAGGACGGAAATGACATCAAAGCCATAGATAAGGCTATCCGGATAGCACAGGAGGAAAAGGGGCGCCCCTCACTCATCTCTGTGCGAACCCATATCGGCTATGGCAGTCCGAACAAGCAGGATACGGCTTCAGCCCACGGCGAGCCTTTGGGAGCGGAGGAGCTCAAGCTGACCAAAGAAAACCTGGGATGGCCCCTGGAACCTGAGTTTCTCATCCCTGAGGAGGCATTGAAGCAATTCCGGAAGTCCCTTGAAAAAGGCAAGGCCTGGGAAAAGGAATGGACAGATCGTTTTCAGGCCTACGAAAAGACCCATCCTAAACTGGCTGCGGAGTGCCAGCGATGGATGAGTGGTCAATTCCCGGATGGCTGGGAGAGGGAAATTCCCTCGTTTCCAGCTGACCCCAAGGGTGTGGCGACCCGTGTGGCGTCCGGCACGGTGTTGAGTGCTGTTGCCCCTATCCTCCCCAACCTGATCGGGGGTTCTGCTGATCTTGCACCCTCCAACAAGACCTTTGTGAAAGGAGGAGAGGTATTTCAAGGTGGGCAATACGCAGGACGCAATTTCCACTTCGGCGTGCGAGAGCATGGCATGGGCTCCATTATGAATGGTATGGCTTTACATGGAGGCGTCATTCCCTATGGGGGAACGTTTCTTATCTTCTCCGATTACATGCGGCCCCCCATCCGTCTTGCGGCCATGATGGGACTGAAGGTCATTTACATCTTCACCCATGACAGTATAGGGCTGGGCGAAGATGGTCCAACCCATCAGCCCATTGAACAATTGGCCGCTCTCAGGGCCATCCCAAACTTAACAGTCCTCCGACCCTGTGATGCCAATGAAACCGCAGAGGCCTGGCGCTTTGCTCTGAAACATGAAGAGGGGCCTGTCGCTCTTGCCCTAACCAGACAAGGCCTCCCCATTCTAGACAGGGTAAAGTTTGCATCTGCAGATGGCCTGTTTCGAGGCGGTTACGTCCTAAGTGATGATGGAGATAAAGAGCCAGACATCATTCTGATGAGTAGCGGGTCAGAGATCCATATTGCCCTGGAAGCCGCAAATAAGCTCAGAGAAAAAGATGTGGCCGTGCGCGTGGTGAGTATGCCCTCTTGGGAGTTGTTCGACAAACAACCTGAGGCATATCGAGATCAGGTGCTGCCCCCTGAGATAAACACTCGCATAGCCATCGAAGCCGGAGCCACACAGGGGTGGCATGGTTATCTGGGTAATAAGGCTGCGGTGATCGGCATAGACCATTTTGGCGCCTCCGCACCCTACAAGATTCTGTATGAGAAATTTGGGATCACCGCTGAACGAGCAGTCGAAAAGGCGTTACAGTTGTTGGGTAAGAGTTAATATCGTTTCGTAGGATCGAGCTAACCGGCCAATCTGGGCACACGACCGGTCGTGTATAAAACACGACCCTACAGGTAGGGTGGCATTTTACCCGCCAAAGCACCTTGGCGGGTGAACATGCCACCTGTTGCAATTGGCACCAGTGGCTGCATTCGTGGAAGGAGAAAGATGAATAGAAATGATGGAAACACGAAGGAATTTCATTAAGGGGATCCTCGGTTGTCTCGGCTTTGTTGGCCTTTTGTTAAGCCCTTTTTCTAGACTGGTCCGATCAGGTCTTGCAGAAGCCAAGAAAATTATTCTTCCCAAAGAAACAAAGAGAGAAAGCCTCGTTAGCAGAAATCCCGCCAATCTAGATACTCGAAACCTGGGGATTACACCACTTCAAGATTTTGGGACCATGGGGCTTTCAAGCCATGAGGTAGACCTGGGTGGTTGGCGACTCGAGGTAAATGGCCATGTGAAGAATCCCCTCAGACTAACCTACAAAGAGATTACCAGTCTCCCATCCATCGAGAGGGAGGTTCTTCAGATCTGCCCTGGCTTTTTCGCCAATCACGGTCGGTGGAAGGGCATTTCTATGGGTGAATTGCTGAAAACAGCTAAGGTGGAAGATGGAATTACCCATGTGACCCTTAAGGGGCCTAGAGGGAGTTACGAGAATCTACAAAGGTTCCCGATAGAGGACATCCTATCAAACAAGGTCTTCCTGGCCTATCAAGTGAATGGTCACATCCTTCCCCAAAAACACGGTTTTCCCCTGCGCACGGTCGCGGAGGGTTATTACGGATACGACTGGGTGAAGTACGTGGACCAAATTACAGTAGAGAAGATTTAAGAATGTCCGTTGACAGTGTCCGTCGTCCGTTGGAGGAAGTTAGGAAATCAGGCAATACGAAAACAACTAACCCATGACTTAGCCTTTCTGTTTTTTGTAAAAGGCTTCACATATCCATACAACTGACCACGGACAACGCACAACTGACGCTGCCGAAAGCTAGCCTACTAAAATAATAAACAACTCAAATAATGTGTCTCCAACCTCAAATAATCGTTGCGAACAGCCACAGTGAATTGGCAGAGACAGCGGCCAATATCTTTAGGAGCACAGCCAAAGACTGTGTCATGCAGAAGAACCTCTTTACTGTCGCTATTTCCGGTGGTTCTACGCCACGGAGTATGCATAAGTTGCTAGCGGAAGAGCCTTTTCGTTCGGATATACCGTGGAACAAGACCCATATATTTTGGGTGGACGAGCGATGTGTGCCCGTGGATGACCCAGCAAGCAATTTCGGCTTGGCCAAAGAGGACTTCCTGGAACGGATTTCCATTCCCCTTGAACAAATCCATCCCATGCCTGGAGAATTTGCTCCGGAAGAGGGAGCCAAGAAATACCAGGAAGAGATGGAAAGGGTTTTTCAGATACAAGAAGAGGATTCCCCCAGTCTTGACCTCATATTTCTCGGAATGGGTAATGATGGTCACACGGCCTCATTGTTTCCAGGAGCCAAGCCCTCTCGTGCACCGGATAGATGGGTGATAGCCGTCAAAGGTGGGAACCCTAATGTCTTTCGCCTCACGCTAACCTATGGTGTATTGAACCGAGCCAAGAGGATCTACTTCCTGGTATCCGGAAAGGAAAAGGCCCCGATTGTGAGAACCGTTCTTGAAAACAAGGAAGCCCGTCTACCAGCCCAGAAGATCCGGTCCGTGCAAGGGGAATTAACTTGGCTTCTGGACAGAGAAGCCGCTTCATTGCTGTCAGAACCCTCAAACCTTCCCCCTTGACGAGGGCGGGCAGGTTCCACAGACCCCTATCGGAAACACATTAGAGATCGCTCATCCTCTCTTATTCTATCCGTGCGATCCTGTAAATCTTGTCTAAGAAAATTTTTCGTGGTTTCTTTTTTTCGTGTTTTCGTGATTAATAGTCGTGTCTGAAATTCTCGTACTGAGGGACTGAGGGGTTT
>JASFIT010000194.1:0-8568 GCA_050122535.1 Desulfobacteraceae bacterium
TAGTAAAGAATCCAGGCCCTGAGGACCCTGCTTTGATTTGCACTCAGAGGGGCTTAATTACGCTATCGTTTTTTAAGTGCCTAAAGTGTTCTAGAGTGCCTGCCCGCCAATGCCTCTTTGCACCGGGTTATTGAGCCTGTTCGAGCAGTGAGACACGACCAAATTGGCTGCATCGCTCATAAACGGCTGTGGCAGGCGGGCCTAAAATGCCTAAAGTAAATGAGATTTTTGTCAGTCTAAAAATAGACCTCGCCAAAGGCGAGCACCTCAACTTTAGCTCACTTAAAACTCGTTCTGTCGGCGAAGGCCAAGCCAAGAATTTCTGAGCTGGCCTAGAGGACCAGGTTTTTGACTTCAAAATAAAAGGTATGACGGCCCTGAGGAGGAAGGCTCTATGGCAGAAAAATTTGTCAGTGAGAGAAATTTAAAGTTCTTACTCTATGAAGTTTTTGATGCCACATCGCTGACCCAGTATCCCTATTACCAAGAACACAATAGGGACATCTTTGATATGGTTGTTGAAACAGCGCTGAAGATTGGGAAAGAGATTTTAAGACCTAATCTCCAGGAAATGGATAAGAACCCGCCCCAATATGTGGACGGGCAGGTAAAGGTTCATCCCTCTGTAAAGACCTTTCTAAGAGAATGCGGCGAAGGCGGATGGATAGGCTCAAACGCTCCCATAGAGATGGGAGGCCAACAGCTGCCCCTTATGATCGCCTTTGCATGCCGTTTCATTTTTTCCGCAGCCAACTACTCTGCCATGGTCTATCCCCTCCTCACAGACGGCGCTGCCCACCTCATTGAGGTCTTCGGTACAGACGAGCTAAAGGAGACATACATTCCCAAAATGTTTTCAGGTGAATGGCAAGGCACCATGGCCCTGACAGAACCTCAGGCGGGAAGCTCTGTGGGAGACATCACGACCTTGGCAGAGCCCACCGAAGAAGGTTACTACATGATACGCGGGCAAAAGATATTTATTTCCGCTTCGGATCACAATGCCGTGGAAAATGTGGTTCATCTTATGCTCGCGAGAATCAAGGGGGCCCCGCCTGGGGTAAAAGGGATTTCGCTTTTTGTCGTACCCAAGTTCCGTCCGAGTGGAAACGGAGAGCTGGTCTTCAATGACGTGAATATTGCGGGACTCTATCACAAGCTGGGCTACCGGGGATCTCCAATCACCCAGATGAGCATGGGGGAGAACAACGACTGTCGGGGCTGGTTAGTGGGAGCGCCGAACAAGGGACTCGCCTGCATGTTCCAAATGATGAATGAGCAAAGGATTGATGTGGGACTCGGGGCTGCCGGGATAGCTTCGTCCGCCTACTATACGGCAATCGATTACTGCAAAGAACGGCCCCAGGGAAGGCGGCTTTCTGATAAAGACCCGACCCGGCCTCAAGTTCCCATTATTGAGCACCCGGACGTGAAAAGAATGCTTCTTTTCCAGCGCGCCATTGTGGAAGGTGCCCTCTCTCTTCTTTTTCAATGCGCTATGTACGCGGATCTGGAAATCGTCCGGACCGGAGAAGAAAAGGAAAAATATTCCTTACTGCTAGACCTTCTAACGCCCGTGGCTAAATCCTACCCCGCGGAAATGTGCATTCATTCTGTGAGTCAAGCGCTGCAGTGTCTGGGCGGGTATGGTTACTGTGATGAGTTTCCTGTTGAGCAGCACTACCGGGATGTGCGAATCCATCCCATCCATGAGGGGACGACCGGCATTCAAGGGCAAGATCTCCTTGGCAGGAAAGTCAGAGTCAAAGATGGGAAAGCCTTTGCCCTTTTCTTGCAACAGGTCCAGGACACCATCACAACCGCCAAGGGTTTCCCGGAGCTCAAACACTATGCAGATGCATTGGAGAATGCTATCGGGAGCCTTGAGCAAGTAACAGCGCACCTCCTGGACATGGCCATCATACAAAGCCCTGAGGTCTTCTTGGCAGACGCCACCCTATATCTTGAGTTCTTCGGGATTATCAGTATAGCGTGGCAGTGGCTGCTCCAAGGCATAACCATCCAGAAGGGACTAAAGAGCAACCCCTCTGAATCGGAAGCAGATTTCATCCACGGAAAGATTTATACCATGCGCTTCTTCTTTGCCTACGAACTACCCAAGATAAGGGCCTTGGCAGAAACCTTGCTGGGCGGCGAAGGTATGACCGTTGAGATGAAAGCGAACCACTTTTCAGACTAGTTGCCATTTCAGTTTCTTCTGTAAACGTATGCAGACCGAGTTATGAAAAGGAAAAGTACGACAGAGAACAACGAGATCCACCTGACCATCAATGGCAAATCACACCTTTTGGTCGTTGGAGATCAGGTTAGTGGACTGGTCCCCTCGCACACGCTGGCCTACACCCTCAGGGAGACGCTGGGTTTCACCGGGACCAAGGTGGGTTGCGATCATGGCGCCTGTGGATCTTGTACAGTCCTCATGGATGGAAAACCCATTTTGTCATGCATGACCCTGACCATAGAGTGCAATGGAAAGAACATAACGACCGTTGAAGGTCTTGAAGATCCAGAGACCGGGCAGCCACATCCTCTGCAACAGGCCTTTATTGACCATACTGCCTTTCAATGCGGATTCTGCACACCTGGAATCCTTCTGGCCTCAAAGGCGCTGCTGGACAACAATCCCTCTCCCCATGAACGAGAAGTAAAGGATGCCCTCGCAGGACACTTTTGCAGGTGTATAAGCCACTACCATGTGGTCGATGCCGTACTGGAAGCCGCCAAAAAAGGAAGATGATGCGCATGCCCGAGCAATACAGGTACATAGGGAAACCAACACCCCGCAAGGATGCCATTGAAATCGTAACAGGCAGGGCCAAATACATAGACGATATGCAAATGCCGCGCATGCTCCATGGCAAAGCCCTTAGGAGTCCTTATCCCCATGCCAATATCACCAGCATTGACACAACCAAGGCGGAAACAATCCCCGGGGTTAAGGCGGTTCTTACATACAAGAATGTCCCTGACTGGAGGACGGGAACGCCTCGTCATGTCAGCGTGCTGGACAGGAGAGTCCGTTTTGTTGGGGATGCGGTGGCTTTAGTAGCCGCAGAAACCCAGGAATTGGCAATGGCATCGCTGGACCGCATCGAGGTGGAATATGAACAACTCCCTGCCGTTTATGACGTGGAAGAGGCCATAAAACCTGGTGCACCTCAGCTATACAAGGAGTTTCCCGGCAATCTTCTCCCGCTCGATGTCCCTGTGTTCGGACCAAAGACGCTTCAGGGCGTTGTTCTGGGTGATATGGCAAAGGGATTCCAAGAAGCCGATCTTATCGGTGAAGGGACCTATGCCTATGAGAACGTTCCCAATCCACTACCCATCGAACCGCCGGGCGTTATAGCCGAATGGACAGAACCAAATAAACTGACTGTTTGGTCTTCAACCCAGAGTGTCACCTGGTATCGACACATGATGATGCCCAGAATGGATTTCCCTGATATCCGAACCATTGGTACACAATGTGGTGGGAGTTTTGGATCAAAAAACTACTCGGCGCAGCCCTTTTTCTATGCAGCCGCCCTGGCAAAGGCTGCGGGCAGGCCCGTTAAGGTATGTTTCACAAAGGAAGAACACCTTGGTGCATTTGCCTTGCGTTTAGGGTCCCGGTTTCGAGGAAAGGTGGGAATCAAGAAGGACGGCACAATAACGGCCGTTTCAGGGGAGTGGTTCGTTGACACAGGCGCATTTTCAGATATGGCGCAGGCCCAAGTTGCTGTGGGCTGTGGTGAAGCGCAACTCATGCTGAGATGCCCCAACTGGGATGTAAAGACCAAACTGGTCTGCACAAATCGAAACCCTTCAGGCATTGTCAGGGGCTTTGGTGGCCAGGAGCTTGAGAGCTCGCTTTTTCCCATTTTGGAAACGGCCATGGCAAAGGCTGATCTTGATCCTGTTGAATTCTACAAAAAGAACTATGTGAAACCGGGTGATGGTTACTACTGGCGAAATGGAGAATGGTATGTTTGCAAAGGCCGGGACTATTCAGATGCCATAGACAAAGGCGCTCAGGCCTTTGGCTGGAAAGAGAAGTGGAAAGGATGGTTTAAACCCACAACAATCAAAGATGTCAGACGGATAGGCGTTGGGGTCGGGGTGCATGGAAACGCGGATGTGGGGGAAAGCGTTTCAGAGGCCTACGTGAGGCTCAACCCGGACAATTCGGCCACCATACACACATGCGTGTCCGAACCGGGTACGGGGCAGCGAAGCAGCCTTTGTAAAATGGTCGCTGAGGTCCTGCAAATTCCCATAGAGAAAGTCAGCATAGCGCCTGCTGACAGCCTTATCAATCCATTCGATTTCGGACTTCTCGGCTCTAGAGGGACCTATGCTATAGCGTCCGCAGTGATAGACGCTGCCGAAGAGGCCAGGGCAAAGCTCTTAGAGCAGGCTGCCCCTATACTGAAAGCGGTCCCTGAAGATCTGGAAAGCGAAGAGGGCATGGTATATGTCAAAGGCAGACCTGATGAGGGTATCCCCTGGAGGAAGGTCCTTGGTCTCATGCATACATGCACGGGTTTCGGGCGATTCGATCCCGACTATTCCGTGCCCAACTTTCTCATCCTGTTTGCAGAAGTTCAAGTGGATACGGCAACTGGCAAAGTGGATTTGCTCAGGGTGGTTATTGGCACGGATGTGGGTCAGATCATTGATCCGCCGTCGATCGAGGGTCAACTCCATGGAGCCCTGGGGGCGGCAGGAATAGATACGGCCATATTTGAAGAGACCATCCTCGATGAAGCCATGGGCCATATTTTGAACCTTAATATGTTGGACTATAAATGGCGTACGTTCCTTGAACTCCCTCAGTTCCAGAACGTGATCCTTGAAACACCTATTGAGACCCACCGGTACAAGGCGGTTGGCGTTGGGGAAATATCGACGGCACCTGGGCCCAGCGCCATCCTCATGGCCGTCTCCAATGCGGTGGGCAAAAAAATGAGCGAATACCCGCTCACACCTGACAAGATTCTCACGGCCTTGGGCAAGATACGGGGGGATAGGAAGACATGAAATTCTTTAAACATTTTAACGCCAAATCTGTGGATGAAGCCCTTTCATTGCTCAGGGACTGTCAAGGCAAGGCGAAACTCATTGCGGGCGGAACGGATCTTCTCGGGAGTCTCAAGGACGACATTCTGCCCGACTATCCTGTAGCACTTATAAACATCAAATCCGTCCCTGGCTTGGACCACATTCGCGAGAATGGGGAAGGATTGAGCATAGGACCGTCCACAGAACTGGCCGAGATCGTCCGCTCGCCGGTAATCAGAAAGAAATACCCAGTGCTTTCAGAAGCGGCTGAAACAGTCGCCACGCCTGAAATCCGTAACATGGCCACGTTGGGCGGGAACTTATGCCAGGACACACGATGCTGGTACTATAGGTATCCCCATGAGATGGGCGGACGGATCCTATGCTATCGGAAAGGCAGCGGTCCCTGCCACGCACTGAAGGGTGACAACCGGTACCACGCCATCATGGGGGGCAAGGTCTGTTTTGCCGTATGTCCATCAGACATGGCCATTGCCCTGACTGCACTGGATTCCCGTCTTAAGATCGCTAAACCGGAGGGGGATAGGGATGTCCTGATCAAGGACGCCTATAATGCCCTGGGAGGCGTTTTGGAGCCGGATGAGTTTCTAGCGAAGATCCATGTCCCCCAACTCCCAAAAGGGGCAAAGCAAACATTCATCAAATTCACATTGAGGAAACCTGTTGACTTTGCCATCGTGAGCGTCGCATCTGTAATCGTGGTGGACGATGGCGTTTGCAGGGACGCAAGGATAGCCCTTGGCGCTGTGGCCCCCACACCCGTGAGAGCCACAGATGCGGAGGAGGCTATTAAGGGAGAAGTTATCGATGCCAAAACAGCGGAAAGAGCAGCTGTAGCGGCAGTGGCCAGCGCAAAACCTATGAGCATGAATGCTTACAAGATTGAGATCACCAAGGCGCTGGTAAAAAGAGCCCTATTATCATGAGCCCTTCACCGCTGTCCTCCCTTACTCATCTTTGATAATTATTCACTCCGAGCTCTCTTCCAAAAATTGCTTTAGAGTGATTGTTTCTCCGGGCTTTGCAACAATGAACTCTTCATCCCATGGACCGTGAATCATCTTTTTGATGAGGACCCTAGAACCTCTCATCTCTTCATAGCGTAGATTTAACTGCTTGGCTGCCCGCTGCGCATGATCACGGTATTTGCCTATTTCGTTATGGCCGGTATTGACAAATAGAATTCTTTTGTAATGGGCAAACATGGTCTTCATGACCCGATCTGCGATCTCCTTTCCATGGCGTCTAACGGTCCTCTGATACTCTTCCAGAGGCGTGTCACCCACCTCTATGAATCCTTTTGCCAGGAAAAAGGTCCCTTTCTCCTCCTTCATCTTTTGCATGTAAGCAGCATGGGAACCGAGAAATATGGCAATACAGTCATGAACCTTGGGAATGACAAGGGTGGCTGTCTCTGGTGCCTTTAATCCTACGGCACCATTGGAGCAGAGCCCGTATCCCAAAATGAGTATCTCCGCATCATTGGCTGATTTGTCGATAGCCTCCTGAAGCGTATTCTTCAGATTTTCGGGCCTGAAATGAAGACCGAAGTCCAGGATCTCGTAGCCGATTTCCGGGGGTAGAATGGGCAGCATCTCCTCCAGGACAGCCGCACAGGCAATTATCTTCTTAGTTGATTTAGTCATCATCCTGTTTTTCAATCTCTTTTGTTAGTATTTTTAGCTGCCTGAATTCTGTAGAGCAATTGACAAAAAGTCAAATCTATTCTAATGGTTCACCCTATACGAGCAAAGCTAAGCTGGCAGCAGCCTGAAGCATGAATGACTTTTCCTGTGTGAAAAAGGGTAGATTCATGGAGGAGGACGAGATGTAAAGAATCCGGGCCCAGAAGAGCCGCCTTTGGGGTAAACCTGTAAAGGATGATTTGCAGAATCGGCATTTATAAATTCTAAATCCTGATATCGAAATCCGAAACAAATTCAAATATCGAATTTCCCAATGACCCAAACAAACCCATATGGACAAAATCCAAAGTTCTTTTGTTTAGGTAATTTGAATTTTTGTCATTTTTTATTGTTTCGAAACCGGGGACCCGCCCAAAGGGTGGGGAGTCCAAACGAAGTGCGGACAATTTCGGATTTCGCGCTTTGGATTTGGAGCCACATTATTGGTAAAGGTAAAGCCAAGAATTTCTAACTTGGCCCAGAGGACCAGGTTTTGACTTCAAAATAAATCGGCGATGAATGCATCCTTGGAGGCGGAAGGCATGTCAGATAGACTCATATTGAAAGAACTGTGCCGTTACAGCAGGGGAACTTTTGCCGATATTGTTTACAGAAATGCCCTTTTGCATGCCGATGATGAGGCCTTTTCATGCGGTGCCCAAAGAATAACTTTTGCCCAGTTTAACGCACGGGTGAACAGCTTGATCCATGCGCTTTTCTCCCTGGACGTCAAAAAAGGAGATGGCATCGCCGTCCTTTCATGGAACTGCCTTGAATATGTGGATGTTTTTGGGGTTGCAATGAAAGGGAGGTTTATTTACTCACCCTTCAATCCCAGACTCCATCCCGAAGAGCTCGAGTACCTCATCAATTATTCAGAGGCAAATACCCTTTTTGTTGGACCGGAACTTATCCCAACTGTGGACGGCTTGCGATCTCGCCTTCCCAAAGTGAAGCATTATATATCCTTCCAGGGCGCTGCTCCTGATATGCTCTCTTATGAGGAGTTGCTTGCCACACATCCACCCGCTGAGCCAGACGTAAATGTGAGCAGAGACGACCCCCTGCTCATTCTTTATACCAGTGGTACCACCGGTGTTCCTCGGGGTGCCCTCTACACCCATTTTCGCAAGTTGGATAACACCCGAATAAAAGCTCTGGAGATGGGTGTAAAGCCGGGAGACAGGGCTATCCAGGCATTGCCGCTTTTTCACATCGGTGGGGATAGCCATGTGTGGCCCTTTTTTATTGTGGGGGGATCTACTGCGATCATGCCCCAAAGATCCTTTGATCCAGACGCCGTTCTCAAAGCAATCCAAGATGAGAAAGCAACGGATATACAACTTGTCCCCACTCAGCTAAATGCACTACTGTCTCAACCGAATCTCAAGGAGTACGACCTGAGCAGCCTGAAGCGAATCTACTATGCGGCATCGCCCATGCCCGTGGAGTTATTGCGAAAGGGTCTTGAGATATTTGGCCCCGTTTTTACGCAGGGCTATGGTCAGACCGAATCGGGCCCGCAAATTACTTCCCTTCCCAGGAAGGCTCACCTGGTATTAGACAGGCCATTGCAAGAACAAAAAGTGTTAATTTCCTGCGGACAGCCGAGTCTTGGTGTTCACGTGAGAGTGGTGGATGAAAAGAATAATGATGTTGCGCCTGGTGTGGTGGGCGAGATCATTGCACAGAGTGATTCCATCATGGCTGAGTACTGGCAGAGGCCAGAGGAAACCCTTGAGGCCATTACTGCTGGATGGCTCCATACCGGAGATCTGGGATACTATGATGAAAAAGG
>JASFIT010000195.1:0-8521 GCA_050122535.1 Desulfobacteraceae bacterium
GTCTCGCGCAGCGAGAATTTAACCGGGCGCGGGATGAGGGTAACGCAGCCCTTCGACTTTGCTCAGGGCCGTGAGCCTGCCGAACGGCAGATGGGCGTTTTCCGACAGCCTCAACGTCAATTTCTCATTCTTGAATTTATTTCTAACCTCTCCAAAGACAACTTTATCACATCTTTGGCCTTCTCTTTTCTGGCCATATAATCCTGAAAAAAAGAAGCTACTTCTTCTTCACGCCCTAACCCGCACAATGGGATCACTGCTGCAATGACCCGTTCAAAATGCATGGGGTGAAACGCTTCAAGCGCCTCCAAATTGGACATATACCATTCCCACATGTAAGGCGCAACATGCGGGTTGGCCGCCATATAGGTGATTGGGACGAACTTATTTCTGGCAGGCACCTTTTCCAAGACGTATTGTTGCGCCCTTTCCACAAGTCCCCCCCCCTTGAAACTACCCAAGGCCGCAAGCATATTCATTCTTTCATGCTCACTTTCAGAGGATTCCAGTTTCTCAGTAAACCACTCAAAAACGCTGTTGTCACCCTGAAAGGCACCCACCTGCATGACACTTCTCATGATGTCTGGGTGAACCTTTTCTCCACGCATCAGGGATGAAAATTGGCTGGTCGCAAACTCTACCACATCTTCAGATTCATACAAGGCCAAATGCCATAAAATCTGGTCCCTCAGTATGGATGTGGTATGTTTTTCTTCCGGCTGTGGCTCAAAGCCTATATCTGAGATGACCCTCTCCAGGAATGACTTGGCCGTGGATAAAATCTTATTTCTCCCAGCGCCCTGCGTGATCAGGTAACTGCGGAACAAGTTCCCGGCAATACTCGTGAGGGGCAGGAATGCGTCTTCGTTGGAATAACTGGCAAGAAATTCGAGATAATCATCAATGGAAACATCACCGCTCCTCACCAGCGCATATAGATCGTTTTGAAGACCCCACCTGTCCTCCTGGGATAAATCCTTCTTGCGTACCCGGCTCCCAAGCTCTTCTAAATCGTTCATTACCAGATACCTGACTCTGTAAAATCCGGTCTGGTCTTCATTTATCTTATAGGCCACCACGTCGCTACCCACATCCAAATCCAGGCTTTTGCTCTCAAGTAGGGTGGTTATGGTCTTTGATTGACCGTCGCTATGAAAAGCCTTGATAGTCACTGGAATGAGCCATTCCTGTCCTGAGTCATTGTCTAGATAGGTGAACCTTCTCTGTGTGAGCCGCAATCTATCCCCTTCCCTCTTCACTTCAACCAAGGGAAACCCGGGCTGCTCAATCCAACTCTTCATCATGTTGGTCACGGGCATTGCTGAAACTTCTTCTAGGGCTTCCCACAGGTGATGACTTGAAGCACACCCATACTCATGCTTCCTCAAGTAGTGTCTAAGACCTTCCTTGAAGTTCTCCTTACCCACATAACCTTCAACCTGTCTTAGTATGCTTCCCCCTTTGCTATATATTATTGGTGCGGTACTGGCATTGATCACCACGTGCTCTCCACCAGGGATCTCTATGGGAAAGGTTTCGTGCAGGGAGTCTCTGTCAAGGGCACCATTCGTTTGCCCGTGCAAAAACTGCTCCCATATATCCCACTCCGGATAGTAGTGGGTCACGATGCCGTAGCCAAAATAGGTGGCAAAGCTCTCATTGAGCCAGAGATACTTCCAATCAGAAGGGGTGACGAGATTTCCAAACCATTGGTGGGCTATCTCATGGGCAATGACTTCGCATATCCTCTCCTCACCCGCTTTGGACGTTATATTGGGATAATGAAGAAGCAGATTTTCTCGGAAAGTAATTGCGCCCCAGTTCTCCATGGCGCCTGCTGCAAAATCTGCAATGGCAATCAAATCAAGTTTCGGAAGGGGATACTTTATCCCATAGTAGTCTTCAGAAAATTCAAGGGCCTTTCTGCCAAATTCTAACCCGAATTTGGCATACTCTGTCATCCCGGGCATCGTGGCTGCACGAACCAGGACTTCCCCTGCGTCCTCAATAAACTCAAATTCCCCGACGCCGAAGAAGAGCAAGTAAGTGGACATCTTGGGGGTTTTCTCAAACTTGACAAGCTTCCTGCCATCGCCCAATGACGTCTCTTCGCTGATCGGTCCGTTGGAGATGGCCACCAGTTTTTCATCAACGATCATCTCCACGTCAAAGGTGGCCTTCTTCAAAGGATGATCAAAACAGGGAAATGCACGTCGCGCGTCACTTTCTTCAAACTGAGTTACCGCCATGTACTTTTCATTGCCACCGACCAGATATCGACTTCTATATAGACCGGCCATCTTGTCATTGATCTCACCCACATACTGGATCTTGAGATCTATTTTCCCGCCCATCTCTTCTGTAAGAGATATGTTGATCTCCTCTTTCTTTGGGTCTTCGGAAAAAGGACAATCCACAAAGGATCCCTCCCGCATCACTCTGCAATTCCGTATGGCCAGATCCAGTGCATTCAAGGAAATCTCTTGCACCGGTTTGAGTGCTTCTATGGAGATTTCTACGCTTCCCTCAAATTTAAACCTGTTCAAATCCGGCTCTAAGTGGATCTTGTAGTTTCTTGGATTCACATCACTCATCTTTTCTCTCCTTCTCCTGCTTTGTCTTTACTGGATCCAAGGGTAGGGGAGCGTTTACGCTCCCCGAAATCAACTGGTATCATAATAGACCGCGCCGTATTTCTCTAAATAATCCCTCGCACTCGAAAACGGGTAATCCTCTGCGTATTTAACAAGATTCCATTTGACCGGATTGAAATGAATGTAGTTGAATTTCTCCCTGAATTTCCTATCGCTGTATATGGTGAAATCGTAAAACCCTTTCTGCCAAGTGCGCTC
This sequence comes from Desulfobacteraceae bacterium, assembly GCA_050122535.1. Taxonomy (GTDB): domain Bacteria; phylum Desulfobacterota; class DSM-4660; order Desulfatiglandales; family HGW-15; genus JASFEQ01. The sequence goes on from JASFIT010000195.1 coordinate 2,853, forward strand.
TTGTTTCAATCTGAGATTTATCTTTCTCGAACTGACACCTTTGATCTGGTTTAGAATCTTTGAAATTCCAAAGTCTCCGTTAGGTTGAAGCAGTACATGGAGATGGTCGGGCATGATGACATAAGCAAACAGAGTGTACTCCCAGGCCATCCTATTACTCAATAGAATATCGATTATTATCTCTGCGAGACGCAGTTGACGGAATATCTGTTTTCTGCCTAAGGTAGATGTGGTTATGAAATAAGCGGCGTTTTCAAGCTCAAAATGTGGAGGCTGAGCCATATACTATGCCTCTGATCACGGCGAGCCTGAAGGATCCCCTACCCTCAGGTTATGAGATTATAGTTATTTAGTCTTCTTCCTGGGTAAAATATGGGTCACACTTCCCAGAAAAATCTCAGCTGCCTCTCCCAGGGTCTCTGAAAGTGTGGGGTGCGGGTGAATCGTCAATCCCATGTCCTCAGCCAGGGCCCCCATTTCCACGGCCAAAACCCCTTCGGCGATCATCCCCTCCACGTCTCGCCCGGCTAATCCCAGCCCCAATATCCGTCCAGTCTCCGGGTCAACCACCAACTTGGTCAAACCATCTGTTGCGTCCATGGTTATTGCTCGTCCCGAAAACTTCCAGGGGAATCGTTCCACCCTGACGGGGCGATTCTGTTTGCGGGCCTCCTCCTCCGTCAGACCGCACCAGGCGACCTGGGGATCGGTATAGACCACAGCTGGGATGGCGCGTGCATCAAATGCAGATGGCTCGCCGGCCAGGACTTCGGCAGCCACTTTGCCCTCCTTTATCGCCTTATGGGCCAATAGCGGCCCACCCGCCACATCTCCTATGGCGAAGATCCGATCATCGGCGGTGCGCTGTTGCTCATCTACTGCGACAAAGCCTTTTTCATCCAGTTTGACATTTGTCGTCTCTAAACCAATATCTTGGGTATTGGGCTGGCGGCCAACGGCGATGAGCACCCGGTCAAAGCTCTGTCGAGGCTTGTCCACTTCACCGGCCAATGTGATGTCCACCTTATTCTTTTGTTCTTTTAATGAAGCGATTGTGGTGTTGAAGTGTATAGACTCGAACATTTCCTCGAGTCTCTGGATTAAAGGTTTTGCCAGGTCCGTATCGGCACCTCGGAGAAGTCTATCACTCCTCACAGCTAGAGTTACCCGGCTACCCAACGAGGCATAAACGGTCCCCATTTCTAGTGCTATATAGCCGCCACCAAAGATAAAAAGGGACGCAGGAATATCAATGAGGCCCAGGGCACCCGTGGAATCCATGACGCGCCCGCCCTCTTTTATAGTTATTCCCGGGAGAGGACTCGGTTGGGAACCCGTGGCCAAGATGGCGTGTTTGAATTTTATATGGCTAATATCTGAATCCTGCAATCGAACGCGGTCAGACCCTTCGAAGACAGCGCGGCCTTTCACCAATTGCACGCCACGCCTGTTACTCATGGTCACGAGTCCATCTGCCAACGTATCAATGACCTTTTCCTTCCAGGCCCGAATCGCTTCCAGATCGATCTCTGGATCGTTGAAGGTGATTCCCATGGACTTAGCACCTCGGGCATCGTTAATGAGGTCTGTCAGGTGGAGAAGTGTTTTGGAGGGGATACAGCCTCGGAACAGACATTCCCCACCAGGACGGGGCTCCATATCAACCATGGTCACTTCCATACCCAGATCAGCAGCCCGGAATGCAGCCGCATATCCGCCCGGTCCACTACCGATGACCAGCAACTCAGTCTCTTGCGTAAACTCTCCCATAACCATGGTTAGCATACCTCCCTGGTGTCAGTTGTTTGTCGTCAGTAGTCTGTGGCACAAAAAACCCAATCCAATCTTATTGCGCACAACGGACGACGGACAACAGACACTGCTGCTTAGATCATTGTGATGAGGAGTTCTTCCGGATCCTCCAGGGCCTCTCTAAGAACGCGTATGAATTGCAGCGCATCAGCCCCGTCCAACACCCTGTGATCAATGCAGAGCACTATGGGCATCATGAGCCGTGGTACAATCTCATATTCATTCTCCTCTTTCTCTTTCACCACCGCCTGCATACTTGCTGAGCCCATGCCCAGAATAGCCACCTCAGGATAGTTGATGATAGGCGCGAAAAATCCCCCGCCCATAGGGCCCACATTGGTGATCGTAAATGTACCGCCCTGCATCTCCTCGAGGGTCGCCTTTCTTTCGCGGGTTCTTTGTACCAGGTCATTCAGCTCGATGGAGAGTTCCACAATACTCTTTCGGTCCACGTCCTTGATCACAGGGACGATCAGGCCGTCATCTGTGTTCACTGCCACACCCAGGTGGAAATAGTGTTTGATAACGAGCTCTCCCGCCTCTGTATCCAGTGCGGCATTAAACTGAGGAAAGGTTTTGAGTGCCGTGGCAGCCGCCTTCATGGCAAACACCGTGTGTGTGAGCTTCCCGCCCTTTGCTTCAATTTCGGCCTTATGGTTTTTTCGGAAGGCCTCCAATTTGGTCATGTCCACCCATTCCTGATTGTGGACATGGGGGATCTGGGACCAGGCCAATGCCATTTGCTTGGCGGTAGCCCTTCGGATGGAGCGCACGGGCACGCGCTCCACAGGCCCCCACTTAGAAAAGTCAGGTAAAGCGGGTACAGGAGCAGCCATGGGCACCACCTCCGGAGGCCTCTCCCTTGGGACCTCAGGAACTTCCGCAACCTTTTCACCCTTCTCTGCAAAGGCCCTCACATCATCAGCAGACACCAATCCCCCTGGACCTGTGGGAGTTACTTGATGAAGATCTACGCCCAACTCCCGCGCCAGACGCCGCGTTGCGGGTGAGGCGGGTACGGGCCCCTCTGCGCGAGCCGGTGCTGTCATGGGAACCACCTTCTCTGCGCGCTCAGGAGGCTTTTCCTTCTCAACGGCCTCTTCCTCTTCCCCATTGCCAAAGGTCATGAGCACATCGCCCACTTGAACCATGTCACCCTGTTTAACCAGGATTTCCCTTACGGTGCCGTTGTATGGGGATGGTATTTCAACGGCAGCCTTATCCGTCTCCACCTCCAGAATAGGGTCCCCCTCTTTCACTTCATCTCCCACCGATACGAGCACCGCGAGGACTTCACCTTCATGAATACCTTCTCCCAGATCAGGCAGTCTGAATGCCCTGGCCATCCTTTATCCCTCCCTTCTTAATGAGCGGAACAGAAAATATACTACATAATAACTGTCATTGCGAGGAGCGTTAGCGACGAAGCAATCTCTGCAATAATTCTAACCGTGAGATTGCGTCGCTCCTCCCGCCTCCGCGGGAGTCGCTCGCAATGAAAATTGATCGCGTTATTAGACGCAACCTATTTCTTGTCGTCAATGGTAACACTTGGTGACGTTCAAAAGTATTGGCATTCGCTGTTGTTTAGTCGGCGGCACAGCCGGAGAATTTCAGGAATTAATTGGAACTCAACATCTTTCGCGCTGCGCCCGTGATGCGTGGGACACCAGGCAGATAAGCTTTCTCCCGGGCGAATAATGGAATAATCACATCAAACCCTGTGACACGGGCAATCGGGGCCTCCAGATAAAAGAACGCCTTTTCCACCAGGCGGGATACCACCTCGGCACCGGGGCCAAAGCTTCGGGGTGCTTCGTGAACCACCATGGCATGGCCGGTCTTTTGCACAGACTGAACAAAAAGTTCCTCATCGAGAGGTGAAATGGTGAGGAGGTCTATAACCTCAGCCTCAATCCCGTCTTTCTCTTCAAGCTCCGCTGCCGCCTCCAGCGTGGGACGCATCATCGCACCATATGAGATCATGGTCAGATCTTTACCCTCTCGCACGAGTTGAGATTTACCAATAGGCATGCTCTCCTCTTCCTCTGGCACTTCCTCGCGAAAGGCCCGATATAGGGCCTTTCCCTCATAAAATACCACGGGATCCGGATCGCGTATGGCGCTGATGAGAAGGGCCCTCGCGTTGCGGGGCCCTGAGGGGATCACCATCTTCAATCCGGGCATATGCGCGTAATAGGCCTCGCGACTTTCCGAGTGATGCTCCAAAGCCCGAACCCCGCCACCATATGGCGTGCGGAGCACCATGGGCACGTGAAGCTGTCCCTGAGATCGCCATCTCAGGCGAGAGGCGTGAGACTCGATCTGGTGAAAGTTCTCGTAGCTAAATCCTGAGAACTGAATCTCGGCGACGGGTCTTAGTCCATAGATCGCCATTCCAATGGCCATCCCCACAATACCTGACTCCGCTAACGGGGTATCCAGAGATCTCTGGTCACCAAACTGATCTATGAGTCCGTCGGTGACACGAAAGACCCCACCATCCAAACCCACATCCTCACCCAATACAATAACTTTATCATCCTTTTCCATCTCCTGGCGAAGGGCCAGGTTAAGTGCCTGAACCATTGTCATCTTAGCCATGGCTTGCCTCCTGTTGCGTCTCAGCCAGTTCCTGTGCCAGTTCTTCGCTCTGTTCCACCAGGTACGGCGGCATCTCAGCATAGGCATGCTCGAACATATTAAGGGGATCGCCAGCCGTCTTCATGATCTCCTCGGCCCGGTCCACGGCCGCCTGAATTTCATTCTTGATCTCGGCTTCCAGAGCCTCAATCTTGTCATCTGAGAGCAGACCTTTGTCCGTCATGTATTTTTGAAATCTAACAATTGGATCTCGTTTCTTCCAGGCCTCCACTTCTTTATCCGTACGATACCGCTTTGGGTCGTCCGCGGTGGTATGCATCATCATCCGATAGGTGACACACTCGATCATGGTTGGTCCTCCCCCTGATCGTGCCCTCTGTATCGCCTCCTCTGCTGCCGCGTAAACAGCCAGGATATCATTGCCGTCCACCTGTATGCCTGGAAAACCATAGGCCAAGGCCTTTTGAGCCAGGGTCTTAGAACGGGTCTGCTTTGACCGAGGCACCGAGATGGCCCACTGGTTGTTCTGGCACACAAATATCGCTGGGACCTGGTAGACGCCTGCGAAATTGAGCCCCTCATGAAAGTCCCCTTCAGAGGTTCCACCATCCCCGAAGAAGGTTATAGCCACATCGTCTTTTTGGCGATACTTTATGCCCCATGCCAGGCCCACGGCATGAAGGACCTGCGAGGCGACTGGAACAGCGACAGGTAGGTTGTTGGATTCTGTCTTTCCATGGGCGCCTTCACTGAACCCGCCAAAGCTGAGTATGACGCTTTCCATGCTCCTCCCGCGCCACAACTCAGCCCCGGTCTCTCGAAAGGAGGGGGCAAACCAGTCAGAGGGTCGCAACAACGCCACCGCCCCCAGTTGAGCGGCTTCCTGGCCTGTGATGGGCGCAAAAGTACCGATTCGACCCTGTCGTTGAAGACTGAGAAGCCTCTCGTCGAATCTTCGCGCCAGAAGCATGGCCCGATGTAGTTTCACTAAAAGGTCTTCAGGGATCTCCGGCTCAAGTTTCTCGTCCAGTTCTCCTTTTTCATTGAGTATCGAAAGATATTCCACCTTAAAATCAGGAATATTAATCTTTTTCCTTGGCATGATACGACTCCTTTCATCGGGCAACAGCAGAACCCAAATTCTTAGAATTCATCTCACGTTCTATAAGTGAGTCCAGAGGCAACAAAAAAGCAGATCCTAGATACTGGATACTTGATGCTTGATACTTGATGCTGGATGCGCGACGCTGGAT
>JASFIT010000196.1:0-8488 GCA_050122535.1 Desulfobacteraceae bacterium
TCCTCTGCCACAGGTGCAACAATCCCACCGACCAGGAAAAATATGAGGATGTCACTCTGCCGTCTAGGTAAAGAGGTTTTTATGAGTTGGAGGGGGTCATGGCCATAAATGGACAGGATAAAAAAACCGAAAAGGGCGACCACGCCGAAACCGACGGACCAGGTCAACCCCTTTATGATACCGGGGAATATCTTGGGTGGGGCCAATCCTATGGAAGGGAAACCCTTTCCCCAGAGGAGAACAATCAGCAAAATCAGGATGGTCTCAAGAAGGCGCGCTGTACCGAGGCCAATCATGGGATCCCACAGGTGCCTCGAAGTGACAAGCCAACTGGCCGTCTCAACGAAAGAGATCGCTGCAAGGCATATGATCAGGGTCTTTATTTTGATTCTTTTTGCTTCCATCCAAGGGTCCTCAATGCTCTATAGGCGTGCCACTGATTATACCAATGGTTGGATCCTGCGATCCTTCTCATTATTTCCTTTGTAGCCCTGGGTTCACCCCTCCGCCCCAGCGCGTAAAAGGCCATGCCCACCACATTGGGATGGGGGTCATCCAGGAAGGCGAGCAAGTCCTGATAGGATTCCAGTCGTCGGCTAACCCCTAGAGCCCTCACCAACCAGTACCGCTCTGGGATACGAGGGCTCCTTAGCAAAGATTGATAGCCCGGAAAAGAAGCAATCTCCATTTTTTTGCGCTCTATCACTTTCAAGGCTTCTACCCGTCTCTGCCAGTTATCATCGCTGAGCGCTTCTCCCAGGTCCTTAACCTCAATGGTTTTTCCTTCACCGAAATTCAGGATAACCAGAAAAGAGGTGCCAGCGAGAAAACAAAGGATAGAGGCGATCCCCGAAGAAAGCCTGGAATTGAAAAAGAGACCCGTTAAAAGGCGTAAAAGGGTGTAGAGGAAAATGTAGAGCAGAATAGGAAACCCGAAAAGCAGGGAAAAAAAGGTGAACTGGCGAAAAAAGTGATGTTTATCACTTTTTGCAGAGAATTCTTTAAGCACAGTTCGAGGGCTGGCCAGAAAATCCTTGAATGTGGCCCGGAGTATTGTTTTTCCCCTGTTCTTAAAGACAAGATCGTTTCCCACTGGCTCTATCTCCAGGTCGACCCTATCAGCTCTCCCCACATTGAGGTAATCATGATTCAGTAGCCTCTTTTCCAGCGTTTCTGCAACAGGCTCTTTCTGAATCGCTGCCAGGTTGCATGCCTTGAGCATCTTCTGATCCATGGTTTTAAAAACTTCGGCAGGATAGAGGGTATACTTGTAGTAGAAATCATTGATGCTTGATCCTACGGGGTTGGTCAGAAGGAGCTTGTCTCTTAGATCCAAGAAGAGGTGCCTGTCCATCTGAGATGTCCACAGGATTGCAAGTAACAGGACAGGAACAGCGTGAATCATTCTGTCGATCCAGTCGCCTTGCTTGCTTTGCAAGCGGATCCAGCTCAGTGTCGTCGCGAAGACCACAGTCGGTATAAAGAGGAAATATAAACTCACTATAGGGCTGAAACCTCGATGGTTCACGAGTACAAGAGATCCCACCCAGAGTACCAAATAAATGACTAGAAAGGATTTTTTTCGGTGGACAAGACGATCCCAAATCCAGGCTGCAGCAAGAGATAGGAGAGAAAGGCCCGCGCCTATGCTCAATGTAAAAAAAAGACCTCCAAAAAGGGCGGGTCCCCATTCTTGAAGACGGGGCATGATTTGCTCGTTGGGAATGGGGAAATAACCGGCATCTCTAATGGTCAGAAGTGTTCGATAGATCTCAACATTGGATAGATAAACTTGTGCAGTGGCTAAAACCTGGGCTGTGAACAATCCCAGGAGAAGTGTAAGGGCTGGGTAATACCATCTGTTCATCTTAATTTCGGCTCCGCCTCACTTGGAATACTGGAATACTGGAATGCTGGAATAATGGGCTAAGAGGTTTCCGAAAAAGACGCTTTAGTCGGTCCCGTGTCATTCCCGCGAAAGCGGGAATCCAGTTATTCGATCCCTTCTGGACTCCCGCCTGCGCGGGAGTGACAGCATCGTGAATTTTTTCAGCGTGCTATTGAAGAAGTCCAAAAACTCATTTGCCAATCTTAACCACTATTCCAATCTTCCATTATTCCATCATTCCAGGTGCCTGTGCGGGCTAGCGGTGATAGAAGTAGTGAAAACGGTAAGTCACCCGCAACATGATCGCCAAGGATTCCCAATTGACTTCGTTGAGCCGTGTGAACGCGAGTGTGCCATCCGAATTAAATTGCCGATCAATCCCTGCATCGGTGGACCAGTCCTGGTAATTTAATTCCAAGCCCAAAGACCATGGTGCAGCAAAAGCATAATCTCCCCCAGCTGTTATCAGGAAGCCTGTACCGTCAGCCTCATGTTCAAAACTCTTGGGATGGGACAAGTCGGTCCTGAGGTTCCAATTTGCTTGTGCTTCATAGTCCGCCCAATGGTACTCAAAACCTGCGAAAAGGATGATTTTATCAGTTGCCCTGAAGGACAAATCTACGCCTACCCATGGTCCATACCATTTTGTGTCATAGGTGCTATCCAGACCCGCAATAGGGCCAATAGGTTGGGTTTGATGCGGTGGTTCAGAGATGACTTGGGTGCCGTCTTTCATGGTGAGATTTTGCTCGCTATAGGAGAAACCTGCTAGGGGGATGAGCCTGAACCTATCTGATGCCAGTTTGAACGGATATCCGAAGGCAACTGTAGCATCGAAAACTGTGCTATCGTCTGCGCTGCTAATGGATCGCGAGTATTCTTGCGTGCGATTGTCCCCGTTATAGTCTGAGTCCTGGACTTGGCCGCTGAGACCCCAACCGAAGTTGAGGGAGCCTCTCAGGTAAAAGATTCTATCAATTGTCCCTTTTCCACCAAGCTTGAGCTGATAACTTTCCAAATCTCTCCAGGTCAACTCTGACCTTATATTCGGGGTGGTGGTTCCACTGGTATCTCCGGCGATATTCCAATCCAGGTCATCCACGCGGTAGCCGTTGATAAGTTCTAGATCCCCTTCCACCTCAACGGCTTTTAGGTTTTCTACCAAACAGACTGTCGAAAGAATTCCCGTCAACAGAACAACGATGAGCCATCTTTTCATATTCTTCTCCCAGATTCTCATGGATTGTGGCGGGGTTCAGAACTTCCGCTCCTCATAGTCGATTGAATGAATATTGAATAACGAAAGTATGTGTTCATGCTTAGTTGTTCAAGTAGCACAAAATGTCATTGCGAGGAGCTTGGCGACGAAGCAATCTCTAGCATTCTAGCTTTGAGATTGCGTCGGCTTCCTCCGTCAGCCTCGCAATGACGTAGAAAGAAAATCACGCTGACCAACTCCAAATTGACGTACCATATGTCGATTGGGTTTCTTAAATCAGTTTCTCAAAACCAGCATTATACCATATCTGCACCAAGATATTTCGTATACGCGATCAAAGTCTGCCCTCGAAATTGACAGAAGTCGTCTTTAAGTGGGTAAAATATTACAGTATAATATGTTTTGAGACAGTCTTCTGATGCATTCCATTGAACAGAAAATACTGGCCTTTGCAGCCGAATTGAATCCTGATTCTGATCACCATGAGAGGCTGGAGCGCCTCATCTGCCAGGTTTCAGATGTGGATCAAATAATTGATCTGGCTGACAAAGAAGGCTTAACATGCCTATTGTACAAGAATCTCGAGAAATCCGGGCTGCTGGAAACTCTCAGCCCAAATCAAAGAGAAAGACTTCAAACCTCCTATTACAGAACCGCTGGCTTCAATCTAAGGCTCATCCAGGAGCTCAAAGAAATCCTTTATCTAGCCAACCAAGAAAATATCCGTGTGGTCCTCCTGCAGGGGATGGCTCTCTTACAGCAGCTCTATGAGGATATTGGTCTGAGATCCATGGTGGACATTGATCTCTGGGTACGACAAAAAGACTACACTGTCTTTACAGCCCTCCTTACCGGCCAAGGCTACCAGAGGGACCCCCTCTACCCCAATACCTTCAGGAAAGGTTCAACCACCTTTGACCTTCACACCCACATACTATGGGCTGATCGCATAGGAGCTTGCAAGTTGCTCCTCAACAAAGGTGAAGAAGAAATCTATCAGAGCGCCAGGCCCATGGCCTTGGAGGGGCAAAAGGCCCTATGCTTGAACCCATACGATCAGGTACTGTACTTGAGTCTCCATGCACTCAAGCATCATTTGAATCGACTGATCTGGCTAGCAGATATTAAGGGACTAGTGGAGAGCTGGAATAGATCAGATTGGGAAGCACTTATGAATCGCGCGATGGAGTTGGGACAGGAGAAGACGCTTTCCTATCTCTTTTTCCTTCTCGTACATTTGTTTGATTTTCAACTTCCTGCTGAGGCAAGCCAACTTATGGAAAGAAAGAGTCTCCATGTCTTGGAAAAGAGAATATTGAGGAAGAGGATGACAGGGGGTTCCATTCCTTTTTGGGCCCCTGTACTATTCCTTTCATCTGAAAAAGGGTTGCGCAAGCGTTTTACATTTATCTTTGAAAGCGTATTTCCGAGGCCGGAAATAATGAGACAGATATTCGTCGGTTCCAGTGATCGCAAGGTTTGGCAGCTATACGTCATGAGAGGCCTTGAGCTTCTGAAGAGGATCAAAAGGTGAGGGGAGGGGTTAGGATTCATCTAAGGGCTCTTTTCGGGCAAATGAATGAAGCCAGTATTACGGAATCGAGAATAACTCTACCAAAAAAATGTAAATATAGATAAATCAATTTAATTGTTATATATTGACAAATAGTTCATTTTATGTAAAATAATAGGTAATTCTACTTACAAAATGGAGTATTATGTACCTCGAACACTGGGGATTCAGGAAATTCCCTTTTGAAAACGTCCCAGACCCAGATTTCTTTTACCTTTCCAAGACCCACGAGGAGGGCCTATCCCGCCTTATTTACGCCGCCAAGAGGCGAAAGGGGGTTGCTGTGCTCTCAGGGGACATTGGCTGCGGAAAGACGACCCTGACCAAGGTGTACGTACAGAAGCTCTCTGCAGAAGAGTTTGACATAGGCCTTATCATTAACCCTAAACTTGAGCCCCTGGAGTTCCTGCAGGAGGCCTTGTATCAGCTTGGTATGACGGATGTGCCTGACAGCAAGGGGGGTTGCCTCCGGTTGCTGAACGAGAAGATGACCGAGAATGCAAAGGCAAACAAGGGGACGCTCTTGATTGTGGATGAAGCCCAAGCGCTAGATGAATCGGGTTTTGAGGAGGTAAGGCTTCTGCTCAATAGTCAGGTCAACGGTCGTTATCCGATCAACGTGGTTCTTGTGGGCCAACCGGAACTGAGGGGTAAGATCAAAGACATTGAACAGCTGGAGCAGAGGATCGCCATAAAATACCATTTAACACCTTTTGACCAGGAGGATACGGCCCGGTATATCACTTTTCGGCAAGGTAAAGCGGGTGCAAAAAAGAGTGTTTTCACCTCTGTGGCAGTAGAGAGGATCTATGAGATAACAGAAGGGGTGCCGAGAAAGATCAACAACCTGTGTGATATATCCCTTTTGGTTGGATTCAGCAAAAATGGAAAGCTGATCGATCCGCAGATTATAGAGGACATTATGAGCGATGGTGCGCTTCTCTGACATTATAAAAGATAAAGATAGCAAAAAGCCCAAAAAGAATTCTCCTGAGACCAGCAATGAACAGGGAGATTCGGCTCTGAGCAATTCTCAAATCGCCAGGGTGCTCAGTGAAAGTCAGATTTCAATGGTGAGGGGGGACATGGCTTCACTTGCACCCCCGTTCAGAGAGGATTGGAATCCCGAGGTCATTACCTATTATGAGAAGTTTATGGAGAGGGCGATAGATGTTCGTGCCAGGGTAAGAAACGATCAGGGAATAAGTGCGTCTCCCATTCTCTCTGATCTTAATGACATCCAGAACAAAGAGCTTGTGGACAAGCTATATGAATATTCTATGCTTGTGCCGAACGATTACGAATGGGTTCTCGTTCATAATGTCCATGTCACGTTTCTATCTCTGCTTGTCGGGCAGGAGATGGGTTATGACGTCAAGATGCGATTGAAACTCGGGCTTGCTGCGCTTCTGGAAAATGTGGGCATGTACAAGATCCCGGAAAACATTCTTGAGAAGAAGGGCAGCCTCGATGAGAAAGAGACGGCATTGATCAGGGAACACCCCAAGAATAGTTATGAGATCCTTGCCCAGATGGGAGAGAGGTACCAATGGTTAGCTGAGGTGGCCGTTCAGGTGCATGAGCGAACAGATGGTTCCGGTTATCCCTATGGACTGAAGGGGGGAGAGATCTACGATCTCGCCTCCATCATAGGCCTGATCGATGTGTATGTGGCCATGATCAGTGACAGACCCTATCGAGACAAAATAGTGCCGACGAATGCCATCAAATTCATCCTTGAAAAGGGCAAGGAACATTTTCCCTCGAAAATCAGAAAGATCTTTATGAGTCAAATCTCCCTTTTTCCTATAAATACTTATATAATATTGAACAACAAATCCATTGGACGGGTGGTCTCCACGGACAAGGATGAGCCTCTGAGGCCTACCATTGAGCGCCTGTATGATAGCACGGGAAAAAAGCTGGAGAGACCGGAGGTTATTCGGTTATCGGAAAACCCCTTGATTTATATCACTGAGAGCATTCACGAAAAAGACCTTCCGTGAGTGAACGGAGGCCTATCAAGTCGTTTCATCTTACCATCCTGCTCTACTCTCCCAGAGCCACAGAGGGAATGCTCGTGAAAGCATTGGCCCTTCCCTGTGATCAGAAAAGATAAAGAATTTTGGAATGGGCCGAGCAGGGAGTTATTTTGGCCCAATACGATATAAACCTTAGAGAATACTGGCGGATTCTTAAGAAGCGCAAGTTTATTGTTATATTTATCGCCATTGTTCTGGGTATATTCAGCACGTCTCTTGCCATCCTAAAGGCACCCACCCCCATTTACACGACCGTTTGCAGGATAGAGTTTGAAGAGGCTCCGCGTATAAAAGGGATTTATTCTGCCACGGTGTCCTGGTCGGAATCTGATAACGTGGAGACCCAGATTTCTCTGATCAAGAGCTATGCTGTTTTTCAAAAGGTGGCTGAGAAATTACGTCTTATTTCTGTTGGGAGCTCAGACCAGGAAGGGCAATTACAAGACCATGTGATTCGTGTCATTGAAGGACTTCAGGGGAAAGTGGAGGTTGAAAGGGAGAGTGTAACGAGCATTTTAAATATCATTGTGACGGACACGAACCCTGTATTTGCGCAAAAGCTAGCCAACACCATTGCCCTGACGTACAAGGAGTTGCACGCCGAAGAGCAGATGAAGCGGACCAAGGAGACGATGAAATATATCTCTGAGCAGCTTTTGGAGGTGCGTGCAAGGCTTCGGGAGGCGGAAGATGCGTTTAACCGGTTTACACAGGACAATGAGCTGATCAGCATTGATTTGCAGAGTGAGAATCTGCTTGAAAGGACCCAGGAGATCCAGGATGAGATCAGGCGCCTCGGTGAAGATAAAAGGGAACTTGGAGAGATCCTTGGGCGTTTGAACCGATTTGTGGAGAACCCGTCCGGCTCTGGCCAGGACTTTTACTCTGCAGTGGGCAACAGTCAATATCAGAGCACCTACGACAGTCTGGTAGGTCTTCTTCTTAAGAAGGATACACTGCTGAAGAGTTTTACACCCAAGCACCCTGAAGTGCAGGCCCTCAGCTATGAGATCATGGAGAATGCCAAGAAGATGGGGATTCTTCTTCAGCTTCAGATCAGCGGGATAGAGAAGAAGGAGATTGATCTGGGCCGGGAACTGGAGAAAGTTGGTAAGAAGACGAAGGTGCTGATGGACAAGAAGCTGGAGTTTAACCGGCTCAAGAGGAAGGTTGATCTCTATACCAATATGACAGCCCTTTTGGAGCAAAAGAATCAGGAGGCCTTGATCCGGAGGGCTGATAGACCTGAGGAGGTGAAGATCGTCAAACCTGCCCTGTTACCCACCCATCCCATCAATCCTCCAAAGACGGCAGCCACAGGCGCAGCGGGAGTGATGATTGGGTTGGTTTTGGGGATTGTCATCGGCTTTGTGGTGGAGACGTTTGATACCTCTTTGGGAGCCATAGAGGATGTGGAGGAGACCCTTGGGACACAGGTTCTGGGGATTGTTCCCCAGGCGGATATCAAGGATATGATCGAGGGTTTGAAGGAGAAATACCCAGAAGGGATCAGCCTGCCAGAAGAGTCACGAATGAGCTATCTGGTATCGCATTTTGTGCCCAAGTCGATGATGTCAGAGAGTTTTCGGGCGCTCAGGACCAATGTTCAATTTAAGGATGCGGAGAAGAAGACGAAAGCCATTGCCGTGACCAGCAGTTCCCCGCAAGAGGGGAAGACGCTGGTGGCGATCAATTTGGCCATAGCCATGGCACAGGCGAGGATGAAGGTGCTCTTGGTTGGCTCTGATTTGAGGAAGCCGACGGTT
>JASFIT010000197.1:0-8410 GCA_050122535.1 Desulfobacteraceae bacterium
GGCGGTATGATTAAGCGCGTATCCGCAAGCGGAGATATGGGGAAGCGGATACGAGAGATGGGGCTGGTTCCTAATACCTATATCCAGATTCAGGGACGCGCTCCCCTCAAAGACCCTGTTGCCATAAAAATAAGGGATTTCATCCTTACATTGAGAAACAACGAAGCCGATCATATCCTTGTGGAAGTGGATGTACCCGAGTAGGTGGACATGTTGAAGAGAAAGATCACCATTGCCCTCTCTGGAAACCCCAATTCAGGCAAGACGACCATATTTAATGCCATCACCGGGGCCAGACAACATATCGCCAATTATCCCGGTGTCACCGTGGAGAAAAAATATGGCAGGATTAAGCACAAGGGCTATGACGTCGAGGTGGTTGACCTTCCAGGTACCTACTCACTGACCGCCTATTCCTTAGAGGAGATCGTGGCCAGGGATTTTCTGATCAACGAGAGACCAGATCTGGTCGTGGATATTGTGGATGCCTCCAACCTGGATAGGAATCTCTATCTTGCCGTCCAGTTTAAGGAGCTGGGCGTGCCGTTGATCATTGCCCTCAATATGATTGATGTGGCGGAGACGAGAGGGATAATGGTGGACCAAGAAACCTTATCCACTTTGTTCGGTGTCCCCGTTGTTCCCACAGTGGCAAGATCAAACAAGGGCATTTATGACCTTCTCGATAGGATTGTTGAAATGGCATTGAAAGGTCAGGATTGGCAACCCGCAGTCATATCCTATGGAGCCGACATCGACCAGGGCCTAAACGAGATCGAAGAGATCATAAAAGGGACTGATGCCTACGCCAAAAGATACCCCCCGAGGTGGCTGGCCCTCAAATGTATGGAGGGAGACGACCAGATCGTGGAGTTGATTAAGAGCGATCATGAGATCAGCTCGGCTGTGGATGCCATTTGCGCGAAGATATCCAAACACCTTACGGACACCCTGGAGGAAGCACCCCAAGGGATCATAGCGGAGCACCGCTACGGGCATATTGCCGGCATCACCAAGAAGTCTGTAAAAAGGCGGATTGAATCTCGCCTTAATCTTTCAGACAGGATAGACAAAGTCCTGACCAATCGCATTATCGGACCACTCATCATGATGCTCATCCTTTACGGCATCTATGAATTCACTTTCTGGGTCAGTGAAGGACCCGTCAGTTGGCTGGAAGTTTTCTTTGGTTGGTTAAAGGGCATGGTCTCCTTTTTCATTCCAGAAGGCATTCTTCACTCCCTGATCGTTGCCGGAATCATCGATGGTGTGGGGGGTATTTTGGGGTTCATCCCCCTGATCATGTTCATGTTTTTTGCCATCGCCATCATGGAGGACTCGGGTTATATGGCAAGGGTGGCTTACATGCTTGATAGAGTGCTTAGCTGGTTCGGACTGCATGGCAATTCTGTCATGGCCCTTCTTGTTAGCGGGGGGATTGCAGGGGGATGTGCCGTGCCGGGCGTCATGGCCACGAGGACCCTTAGAGATCCAAAGGAGAGGATCGCTACCCTGCTGGTGGTGCCCTTTATGAATTGTGGTGCCAAGTTGCCCGTTTTTGCCATGCTCATCGCAGCCTTCTTTGCAAAAAAGCAGGCGGGAATGATGTTCATCTTTACCCTGCTTTCCTGGTCCTTCGCCCTGTTTGCGGCAAAAATGATTCGATCTACGGTTCTCAAGGGGCCGAAGACACCCTTTGTGATGGAACTCCCACCCTACCGGGCTCCGACCCTCAAAGGTCTAATCATCCACACCTGGGAAAGAACATGGCAATTTGTAAAAAGGGCAGGAACATTCATCCTGGCCATGTCCATCCTTTTGTGGGCCATGATGACCTTTCCCGGCCTGTCTGAAAAGCAGTTGAAAGCCTATGAGGAGCAGCGGCTCGGGCTGAGGGATTCTTTTCTTGCCTTGCCTGAGGTGAAAGCCATGATCAAGGATGAAAAAGGCCTTGAAGATCTTGATGAAATGCTCAATTCGTATAGGCGGGGCATGAAAGAAGATTTTGCATCCGCAAAGGCCCTCCTGAAAAACCCATTATTCCCCCTTGCCAAAACGATACTTGCTGAAATGCATGTCCAGAAAGGGGGTAAAGAGGGCGAGCTTATACAGATGGAAGTGGCCTCCGCCTATCTCCGGTATAAGGAGCAACTTGCTCGAATTGATGTCCGCCAAAACCTGGCCACTTTGAAGGGGACTATAGCTGGTCGGATCGGTCAAACACTAGAGCATGTCACCTCAGCCTTGGGTTTTGACTACAGAACAAATATTGCCCTGATCGGGGGTTTTGCTGCGAAGGAGGTGGTGGTGTCTACCCTGGGAACCGCCTATTCTTTAGGTGAGGTGGATCCTGAGCAGAGCGGTTCTCTTTCTGAGAAGTTGAAGGCGGATCCGCATTGGAATTCGCTCGTGGCCTTTACCCTCATTCTCTTCACCATGCTCTATGTTCCTTGCTTGGCGACTGTCATCAGCATCAAGAAAGAGAGCTCCTGGAGGTGGGCCGGTTTTTCAGTGGCCTTCAATTTGATCGCCGCATATCTGGTTTGTCTGGCGGTCTATCAGATAGGTTCGGCCCTTGGATTGGAAGGGTAGAAAAAAGTATGTAAAGATGCTATGAGAATGGTCCGCCGCGATTCGAATCAAGTTGATAAGTGCGTATTGCTAAATATTATGTTTTGAAAGGTAATAAAATGGAAAGGATTCCGATAACGAGAGACGGTCTTGAGAAGTTAAGGACTGAATTGAACCGACTGGAGAGCGTGGAAAAACCGCAAAATATTAGGGCCATTGAAGAGGCAAGGGGTCATGGGGACTTGAGTGAAAATGCCGAATATCATGCGGCAAAAGAGAGGCAGTCTTTTCTTGAAGGCAAGATCAACGAACTTAAAGCCATAATTGGAAAATCAGAGGTGCTGGAAGTGGAGAGCGGTCCGGCAGATCGGATCGTCTTTGGGAAAACTGTACGCCTGTATAATCTCCAGACTGACGAAGAGATAGCCTATCAACTCCTTGGTCCATATGAATCTGATCCTGAGAATGGGAAGATATCAGTCATTTCTCCACTGGGACAGGCCTTGATTGGCAAAGAGGTGGGAGATGAGATCAGTGTCACAACGCCGGGAGGGGAACAAGAATTTGAAATTCTGGAAATTCGCTAGGGATCCAATAGGGAAGTCATGTCGGTAAAGATCTTTATCCACGGATTAGAAAGCAGTAATCAAGGCACGAAAGGGGTCTTTTTCAAAGAAAAGTTCCCAGATATGATCATTCCCAATTTCCCAGGTAGCTTGCAGGAGAGGATGGATAAGCTCAATGATATACTCTTAGAGAAATCTGGAATAATACTAGTGGGATCCAGTTTCGGTGGCCTTATGGCTGCTATATTTGCCACGGAAAATGAGAGCCGAGTTGATAAATTGATTCTCCTGGCGCCTGCACTCAATCTGATGGAATTCTCCAATTACCATGAAAAGAGATTATCTCTTCCAGCCTGGGTATACCATGGCCGGGATGATGAGGTGATCCCGATAGGGAGAGTGGAGGAGATTGCAAGAAAAATCTTCCTAAACCTCACCTTCCATGCAACGGAAGATGACCACTATCTCCACAAGACCTTCAAGACGATTGATTGGAAAACCCTTTTGAGCTGAACAGGGATTTACTGGGTGATGGCCTCTTCCTCAGACCCAAGAAAAATATGATGAAGCGCTAGGTTCCCCTTACTCCCTGTAACCCTCCGGCACGGGATGACCATCCACATAGACGGCGTTCATCTCATCCAGGGCAAAGCGGCCTTCGGCGATCATCTCAATAGTGCGGGGAAAGATCTTCCAATCACCCACCTCTTTTAGGCGTTTCTGATGTTTCTGGACGAAATGAAGGAGCTTCTCTCTGTCTAGGAGCAGGGACTCGAGGGATTCTGGCAGTTCCACCTTCAGGGGATCCGAGACCATGAGAAGGGGGCCGGTATCCACGCCTTGATCTGTCCAGAGCGTTGAGGAACGAAGTATGGTTTCTCCGGTTGAGATTGCATCGAGCACGGCGCGGTCACCCACATATCTTCTTTTCCCGTCCGGTGCCAGGATGGACAGATCAGCGGGATGGACATTCACACATCTATCAAGGGTGGTATAGCTCATGTAACCGCCAAGTGCTATCACGTCAATCCTGAAGGCTTTTATAAGCCTTGCTGCCAAACTGTCGAATTCTCTTCTGGCGGCGAGCCCTTCAGAGATATCCACACGCCTTTTCAACCCCCTCAAACGGTGGTAGGTTCGTATGTCATAGCTGAAGTAGGGTATACCATTCAGGTATGCGATCTTTTCCCCTTGGCAGGAACCGTCAGACCTGTCACTGAAAATGAAGATAACCTGAAAAGGTGAAAAGCCTTTTTCGGTCATCAAACGCTTTTCCCTCTCAATGAGTTTTATGATATTGGTTCCTGACCCGGACATGAAGGCGGCCACCCTCATGGGTCGTTCCATCTTTTTAGGGTCAAAAAGGGGAGTAAGGGGCATCTGGAATACTCCTGCGAAATGCCTAAAGTGAGCTGAAATGTCCCGCCGTCGCCTGTCCGCCTAGAATATTGGAGCATGGCCAAGCAGTACAGGATGAACGGCCAAAAAGAGTTGCTCAGAAATGTCTATGGCGGGCAAGCCAAAGTGCCTAAAATATGTGATCTAGGTCTTTGGGCGTCTTATGACAAAGCTGTGAAGCAAGACACGAAAAGCGTGGAGGCCCATCGTATGGAATTGGTCCATTCATGGTTTTCTATGCTTTAGTTCATAGGGATGCCCTTGCGCCAAGGTGGTGAGGGCACTTCCACCGCATGATCCACCCTGAGGAGAACCACCTTTCCCCTCATCCGCGCCTGTTGGACTAGCCTCAAACGGGGGGTCTAAGCGTCCCCTTTCCATTTGGCAAACCTCCAGGATTTGGGTTATAATAACAATTTCAGCAAGTTGAAAACGGAAGGTAGCCCCAGGAGTCCCTAGAATATCATTCCCATGTTGGGGACAGCCACCTTGTTCATAGAACGGAACCTCAGTTTAAGCCATATCTTTAAATATAATCAAGATCAAATGGGTGGAAGGACCTGCTATCGTGAACCTTTTGTTTGAGAAAATCTAAGGAGAAATACCATGATTGTGCGAAACGTGGGGGATAAGGAAGTGCTGGAAACCACCTATGTAGCCCATGGAGGAGCGATAGCTCAAATGATCCTTGATCGTCGTATCCTGAGAGAAATAGGTTTCTTGGCCATCGCCCGACTGGAGAAGGGAAAGAAGATCGAGCCCCATGTTGATCCTATGGAGGAAATTTACTTCATCTTGAGTGGGGAAGGGGAGATGCAGGTCGATGAGGAAAAAAGGCATGTGGGCCCCGGAGATGCCGTGTGGATACCCGTGGGGTCTATACACGCACTCACCAGTTCGTACGAGGAAGACTGTATCATACTTGTTGTAGCTTCCCCTTTGCATTGAGAAAGATCTCCCTTGAGTTGTTCAGAAACATAAAACGCCCAAAACAGAAGGAACTCTAGGATATGAGTTCCCCCTTGTCTGGGAAAAACGTGATGAATGTGAAATAAAGAGGTCCCTAATACCATATAATTATTTTATTATAATTATATATAACTTTATATAATTCTTCCGTTATATATTGACAAATAACTAATTTTACGTATAATCTTTGATAAATAAACTTAAAATGGAACACTATGTATCTTGACTACTGGGGATTCCGGAAATTCCCATTTGAGAATGTGCCTGATCCGGATTTTTTCTACCTTTCCAAGACCCATGAAGAGGGCCTAACCCGCCTTATTTATGCTGCGAAGATGCGAAAGGGCGGTGCCATGCTTTCTGGGGATATTGGCTGTGGTAAGACGACCCTGACCAAGGTATGTGTGCAGGAACTATCAGTCGAACAATTTGATATCGGGCTCATCGTTAATCCGAAGCTTGAGCCCTTGGAGTTCATACAAGAGGTCTTATATCAGCTGGGTATGAGGGAGGTGCCTGATAGCAAGGTGCAATGCCTTCGATCGTTAAACGATAAGATGATCGAGAATATGAAAACCAACAGGGAGACGCTTTTGATCGTGGATGAGGCCCAGGTGCTCAGTGAGTCGGTCTTTGAAGAAATAAGGCTCCTGCTCAATTTTCAACTCAATGATCGTTTTCTTATCAACGTGATTCTTGTGGGCCAACCGGAGCTGAGGGGTAAAATTAAAGGCATCGAACAGCTGGAGCAGAGAATCGCCATAAAGTACCATTTAACGCCTTTTGACCAAGATGATACAGTCCGGTATATCAATTTCCGGCAAGATAAGGCGGGTGGAGAAGACAACGTGTTTACTCCGGAGGCGATGGAAAAGATCTATGAGATAGCGGAAGGAGTGCCCAGAAAGATCAATAACTTGTGTGATCTATCTCTTCTGATCGGATTCAGCAAGAATGGGAAGGTGATCGATCCACAAATTATCGAGGATATAATAAGCGATGGTGCGCTTTTCTGATATCATAAAAGATGGGGAGCAAAAGGAACCCAGCAAAAAATCCCCTGAAAACAGAGCTGAGGACGAAGACCTGAACCTGAGTGATTCTCAGATTTCAAGGGTGATGAGTGATACGCAGATTCTGAAGGTGAGGGGGGAAAAGGCTTCCTCAGACCCCTCATTTAGAGAGGAATGGAGTCCAGAGGTCATCACCTATTATGAAAGTTTTATTGAGAGGGCGATTGATATTCGGAGCAGGGTCAGAAATGAGCAGGGGATAAGCCCATCTCCAATTCTCTCTGATCTTCATCACATCCTTAATAAGGATCTGGTTGATAAGCTCTATGAGTATGCGATGTTCGCTCCTATTGATATTGAGTGGCTCCTTGTGCACAACGTTCGCATGACTTTCATATCTTTAATTTTAGGGCAAGGATTGGGTTACGATATAAAGATGCTATTGAAATTGGGGCTTGCTGCGCTTTTGGAAAACGTGGGCATGTACAAGATACCAGACACTGTTCTTGAAAAGAAGGGAAGCCTTGATGACAATGAGATGGCAATGATTAGGGAGCACCCCAAGAAGAGTTATGAGGTCCTTGATCAGATGGGTGAAAGATACCGGTGGTTGGCTGAAGTGGCCCTTCAGGTGCATGAGAGAACAGATGGCTCCGGTTATCCCTATGGGCTGAAGGGGGGAGAGATCTATGAACTTTCGTCCGTTATAGGTCTAACGGATATGTATGTGGCCATGACAAGTGACAGACCCTATCGAAACAGAATAGTGCAGACGGATGCCATCAAGCATGTGGTTGAGGAGGCCAAAGAAGAATTCCCGGCAAATATACGAAAAGTCTTTCTAAATCAAATTTCCCTTTTTCCTGTGAATACGTATGTGATGTTGAACAACAAATCCATAGGACGGGTGATATCCACAGAAAAGGAGCAGCCTCTCAGGCCCACTATTGAGCTTCTTTATGATAGTGATGGGGGCAAATTGGAGAAAAGGGAAGTTGTCAAACTATCGGAGAATCCATTGCTCTATATCACCGAGAGCATACACAAAAGAGATCTTCCATAAAGGAGCAATCATTATAAGAAAACTTTTAAAGGTAAAACAAATGGAAAGCCAAAAAGAGAAGAAATACAATCGTAAGCCCGTTTCATTTTTATGGGCCCTTATATTAATCCTTTTTCTTCTCCCGGCCTGTTACTCCTCAACGGCCGTAAGGGGGACGCCTGTGAAAGACTTGGCCCTTGCAGAAGATCAGAGGGTGCTCGCAAGAATGCCGAGCCTGGAAGACAAGGACCTGCTCAGGGAGATGAGTAGGGTCAAGGAGAACAAGGTCTTCGCTGAGACTGCTGGTATACCGGAATACCGTATTGGTCCTCTTGATGTCCTGGAGATCAATTCCCACATCGGGGACAAGGTGAGGACGACAACGGTTACGGTAAATAGCAGGGGTAGGATTTCCTATTCATTCATCGATGACCTGGAAACGGCAGGGC
This sequence comes from Desulfobacteraceae bacterium, assembly GCA_050122535.1. Classification (GTDB taxonomy): domain Bacteria; phylum Desulfobacterota; class DSM-4660; order Desulfatiglandales; family HGW-15; genus JASFEQ01. The sequence continues at coordinate 8,009 of JASFIT010000197.1, forward strand.
TTACCCCCAGTGAACTGGACCGGCTTCTGACCAGGAAGTTATCCAGCTACATAAGAAATCCTAGGATAGACATCCTGGTCAAGGAATTCAAAAGCAAGAAGGCTACGGTGATAGGGGAGTTTGCCTCCTTGAGGACCCGGCAAGCCACCCAGGCGGCCAGTGGCGAGATGTACCTGAAAGGAAGAACAACGCTTTTGGATCTGATAGGTCAGGCTGGGGGTTACACCGTGGATGCGGACATAAAGAGCACAAGGCTCATCAGGGGAGGACGAGCCTATGTCATTAATCTCTTCGACATTATTGAGAAGGGCGACCTGAGCCAGAACGTGATCATCGACGATGGAGACACGGTAGATATTCCTGAATTGCCAGAGTTTGGTGAGCGGGTATACGTGATGGGAG
>JASFIT010000198.1:0-8295 GCA_050122535.1 Desulfobacteraceae bacterium
GGGTGTGGCAAGAGGTGGGACTGTTACTTGATACTGAATGGTTGCTTGGGACGATATCGAATCTTTCACCACGGAGACACAGAGTGCACAGAGAGAACTTGACTTTTGGTCAATCGGGAGATGCCGATTGACCAAAAAAGCTCAGGCCTTCGGCCGGTATTCGCCCCGAAGGGGCTGGCAAGCTTTTTGTTTGTCGGTATCTCCCGACAAACAAAAAATCTTTCTCTGTGTCCTCAGCGCCTCTGTGGTTAAAGATGTCCAATAGTGCTAATAGTAGGAAGCGATGACCTCCAAAAACTTGCGCAGCAAATGGGTTTGAAAGAATGGAAAAGGATTATTCATTAATCGGCAAGAGAGTCCCCAGGGTCGATTCCCTGTCAAGAGTCACTGGGGAAGCACAATTTTCTGCTGACCTCAGGCTTCCGAGGATGCTTGTGGGTAAGGTCAAGCGAAGTCCATTGGCCCATGCGCGTATCCTTCACGTGGATACGTCAAAGGCGGAAAAACTCAGAGGGGTGAAGACCGTTGTGACGGGCCAGGATACAGCAGGGCAGAAATGGGGCGTCTTTCGTTATACCCAGGACATGGAGTTGTTGCCCAAGGACAAAGTGCGATATTTCGGTGAAGAGATTGCCGCAGTGGCTGCTGTGGATGAAGATACGGCTCTGGAGGCCCTGGATCTGATCTCAGTAGATCTGGAGGAACTCCCTGCTGTATATGATCCTCTTGAAGCCATGGCGTCAGAAGGCCCTCTCATCCATGATGGCTTTCCAAACAATATCAACATCCATGTGGACATCGACGTGGGGGACATTGAGAAGGGATTTAAAGACGCCTATCTGGTGAGAGAAGACACATTTACTGCGGCCGAGGACAACTACTTCCAGGGGGAGCCTTTTGCGGCGGTTGCACGGTTTGATGATGCAGGCAACCTGGAGATCTGGACGCCCAATGCAGGCCCCCACATGAAGTCCAAACCCCTCGCCAATCTCCTCTTAATGCCGCTTAACAAGGTCAGAGTCAGGAAGATCGCCATAGGTGGTGCCTTTGGGGGGCGTTCCGAGATATCGCCAGGTGATTTTATTTGCGCCCTTTTGGCAAAAAAGTCAGGTAGGCCCGTTAAGATCGTCTATACCCGTGAGGAGAATTCCGTTAACGTTCGAATGGGCCATGCCCTGATCACCACAATAAAGACGGGCGTGGACCGGAAAGGGCGTGTTCAGGCAAGAGATATTACCTGTTATATGGATGGTGGCGCTTATTCCTCCACCGGCCCCATTGCAACCTCTGTCCCCTTCCTCTGCATGGAACAGGCCTACCGTATGGATAATGTGCGTTTCAACGGCTACCGAATTTTTACCAACAAAACGCCTCGGGGCATGATCCGAATGCATGGGCGTTCCTTCGCGTGCGGTATCGACCTCCAACTGGACATGCTGGGGCAGGAGCTGGGAATTGACCCTCTAACCATGAGGCTCGTGAATGGGAGAAAGGCGGGAGAATATACGTCCACAGGGAGCCATGTTCCCTCCTGTGGACTCACGGAATGCATAGAGAAGGCAGCGGATAAAGCTGGATGGAAGAAGAAATACGGTAAACTGCCGCCGTGGCGAGGCATTGGTATTGGGGTCAATTCGGTACAGACCGGGTTTCCAATGGGGATCAGGGGAGGATCTCAGGCATTCATCAAATTTAACGAGGACGGAGGCGTCACTCTAAACTCGGGGGTCGTGGACAATGGTCAGGGAAATGACAACATGCTTGTGCAGGTGGTGGCAGAGGAGCTGGGGCTGGAAATGGAGGATGTCACCCTGAATACCGCTGACACTGAGGTTACGGCCAGTGATCCTGGGTCCTATTCCATGGTTTCAACCTTTGTAGGGGGGCAAGCAGCCCAACTGGCGGCCATTGACGCCCGGAACCAACTCTTCGAGATAGCAGCAGAGGCCATGGAGGCCAATCCCGCCGACCTGGTGCTGAGAGAAAAGAAGATCTTTGTGGCCGGTAGTCCCGACAAATTTCTTCCCCTCAAAAAGGCTGTGAGAATGGGTTTGATCCAAGGGAAGCCTGTTGCCGGGGAAGGTCACTTTGCCCCCAAGGTGGATCATCGGCGGGAGTGGGTCCAGAATCCAAAGGGCCAGCTTTCTGAGACCTTCTCTTTTGGTGCGACGATCGCGGAAGTGGAGGTGGATCCTGAAACCGGGATGGTGAAGGTCTTGGAAGTCACCGCAGCTCAGGACGTGGGATATGCCCTTAATCCCATGGTGTTAGAAGGCCAGTTCGAGGGGAGTGTTGCCATGGGTGGGCATGGAGGGATGCTCACGGAATATCATTTATGGGATAAGGGGCGGTGTCTCAATCCCTCCCAATTGGAATATAAGGTCCCCATTGCAGCAGATATCCCTAAGATCAATAGCATTATTGTAGAATCCAATGATCCAACAGGTCCATACGGGGCCAAAGAGGCGGCCATGTCCATTGCCATGAGTGCGGCACAAGCCTATGCCTCCGCCATTGCCAATGCTGTGGGCGTCACCATCACAGACTTCCCCATGACCCCAGACAAAATCCTAGCCGCCATTGAGAGCAAGAAGAAGGGATAACCCTGGTCACTAGTGATCCAAGGACAGAAAAGCAACAGATTAGCGGGAGATAGTGCGCACCTAAATCCGAAATCCGAATATCGAAATTGTCCGCGCTTCGCTTGGACTCCCCAACCTTCGGGCAGGTCCCCAGTTTCGAAACAAATTCAAATATCGAATGTTACAATGACACAAACAAATTTTCAAAATTCCAATGAGTCTATCACCTCGAGTTATTGTCCCCGCCAATAGTAATGTTTTGAACATTTAATAATTTGAATTTCGGATTTGTTTCGAGTTTCGGATTTCGATATTAAAAAAAGCAATAAAAAACATAACCCTTATGATGCCTGCAAAAAAGCATGCTGTGGAAATCTAGTTTCCTTTCAGGAGACATGAATGCCCAAAATGGTTTACAGGTTGGGATGTGATATTGGGGGCACCTTCACAGACTTTGTGCTCCTCAATGACCAGACCGGGGAGATAAAGATCAACAAGTGCCTCACCACACCAAGTGACCCTTCAGACGCGGTAGAGCAAGGGATGAAGGAACTGGAGCAAAACGCCCCTGGATTTATTGGGGAGCTGGATGAGGTGATTCACGGAACAACGTTGGTCATCAATTCAATCATAGAGAGGAAGGGGGCCGCAACCGGACTCATTACCACCAAGGGTTTTAGGGATGTGCTTGAGATTGGAAGGGAGATACGCTATGCGCCCTATGACACCTTTGCAGAGTTCCCAAAACCCTTGATCCCCAGGCGTTTTCGTTTAGAGGTGGATGAGAGGATCCGAAGTGATGGCACCATACTTAAGGCTCTGGATCTGGAAGAGGTTAAAGAGGTTGTGCGTAAGCTGGTTGCGATGGGTGCGGAGTCCATCGCAGTATGCCTCTTGAACTCCTTTGAGAATCCGACCCACGAGTTTATGATCAGGGATATTATAGAAAAAGAGACACCCAAAATTTCAGTCTCCATTTCTTACGACGTGCTTCCGCAGATCAGGGAGTACGAACGAACAAGCACCACAGTGACCAACGCCTATGTGAAACCCCTGACTGGCAAGTACCTGTCAAAGCTCTCTGGCAGATTGGAATCCATAGGATTCAAGGGCAAGCTTTTCATCATGCTCTCAAGTGGGGGTATCACATCTGTCGAAACGGCCGCCAAATTTCCTGTAAGGATTATCGAGTCAGGACCAACCGCAGCAGTCATAGCCGGCCAGTACTATGGAAAGCTTTTTGATATCCCTGAGATGTTTTGTTTCGATATGGGAGGAACCACAGCCAAGTCTTGTTTGATTCAAGGGGGAGTTGCTGGCGTCGTGCCCACCTTTGAGGTGGGGCGTGTGCAGCGCTTCATGAAGGGCAGCGGCCTTACTATACAGGTGCCAGTCGTTGATTTGATGGAGATCGGGGCAGGTGGGGGCAGCATTGCTAAAGTGAGCAAAATGGGCACGCTGCGGGTTGGACCAGAAAGTTCCGGTGCGGACCCGGGCCCCATCTGTTACGGAAGAGGAGGAAAAGAACCAGGCGTTACAGATGCGGATCTGTTGTTGGGCTATCTGGATGAGAACTATTTTCTTGGCGGAGAGATGAAGCTTGACAGAGAAGGCGCCAGGCGTGGCATCGAGGAAAAAATTGCCAAGCCCCTCGGTGTTTCTCTGATACAGGCGGTCTGGGGAATACACGATCTTATTAACGAGACCATGGCTGCGGCGGCCAAGACCCACATAGCAGAAAAGGGTGGAAATCCCAAGGTGGCGACCCTTACGGCTTTCGGTGGGGCAGGGCCCGTGCATGCTTATGGATTAGCCAAAAAACTGGGCGCGCCCAGGATAGTCGTTCCACCCAATGCGGGTGTGGGTTCGGCGTTAGGTTTTTTCACTGCTCCCAGGGCATTTGACCTGGTAAGGAGTCACAAAGTGACGCTTGAAGACGCAGACTTTAATGAGATTGAAGAAATCTTTAAAGAGATGGAGGCAGAAGGGGGCAAGACGCTACAAAAGACAGGCACAGAGAAAGATACCAAATTTGAGCGGTCTGTGGATATGCGTTTCGTGGGCCAAGGTTCTGAAACCAATACGCCTATCCCCGAAAAGGACTTCACCAAAATCAAGAAGGAAAAGATCCGCCGACGCTTTGATGAAATATATAAGAAGCTCTATGGCAGAACCTATCCTGATTCTCGCGTTGAATTCGTAAACTTCAAGATGAGAGCGAGCTTGCCAGAAAAGCTATTACAGTTTCCCAAGCTGGGTAAGAAAGTAATTTCGCTTCAGGATGCCGTGAAGGGGCAAAGAAGCGCTTATTCAGGCATTGCCAAGGATTTTATCCCTTTCACCGTCTATGACCGATACAAGCTATTTCCGAAGGCAGAGTTCAGGGGCCCGGCAATCATCGAAGAGAGGGAATCGACAGTGGTCATAGGGGAGGATGCATCCGTCTCCGCAGACGACTATGGCTTCTTGTGGATTCAACTGGAGTAATTTAACCACAGAGACTCAAAGAGGAGATATTTTTCATTGGGCGGGAGATACCGCCCAATGAAAAGGAACCTCTGTCAGAAAAGGTAACCCATCGAGCCAAGACTGTGCCGGTAAACAATTTGGAAACATAAGGTGGTGGGAAAAGGCCCGAAGGGCTGAGCTTTTTTGCCCGATCGGTATCTCCCGATCGGGCAAAAGAAGCATACAATCTCTGTGATCTCCGCCTGCCCGGCCATAGCCTTGGCGACGTCGGGTGCCTCTGTGGTGAAGATTCAGGAACGGGCGTGCAGGCGCATGATACTGAGCAAGAGGCTTGGAGTGATGGAGCAGTGGAGTACTGGAGCAATGCATATCCAACACTCCAATACTCCAACACTCCAATAATCCATTCCCATATGGAGGTTTAAGGTGGGACAGAAATTTGACCCCATCACTTTAGAGATACTCTGGCGCAGGCTACTCTCCATAGTGGACGAAGCAGACAGCACGGTTGCTCGCACGGCATTCTCGAGTCTCCTACGCGATGCCCACGATTACACGTGCATGTTTACGGATCGTAAGGGGAGAGAGTTGGCCCAGGGTACATTTGCGACGCCAGGTCAGTCAGGAGCAATGGCCCTGGGAATCAAGAATCTTGTTAGAGAGCTCCCTCGTGACAGTTATAAGCAGGGAGATATTTTCATAACAAATGATCCCTGGGCACTTGCAGGGCATCTCAATGATGTTTGCGTCATGAGCCCTATTTTTTATGAGGATCGGTTGGCGGCCTTTACAGCCTGTGTATTTCACCATTCAGACATAGGCGGCAGGGTCGCTTCGGATAACCACGAAGTCTTTGAAGAAGGCCTCTTTGTCCCCTTAGTAAAGCTCTATGACGGAGGCGTTCTTAATGAGCCTGTCATGGAGATGATTCGGTGGAACGTCCGTACGCCCGATGAGGTGACGGGAGACATCCGTTCCCAGATCGCGGCAAATCATGTCTGCGCTGAGAAAATCTGTCAAATGCTGGAAGGTAACAATCTGGACAGCTTGGATGACCTGGCGGATGAGATTATAGGGCGAACAGAAAAGAGCATGAGAGATGCCATAGAGAGGGTCCCGGATGGGGTGTACCGCGCAGAGGGGATCGTAGAACAGATGGAAGGTCAGGATGATATTGTCATCAAGGCAGCTGTTGAGGTCAAAGGAAGTGATATCATCGTGGATCTTGATGGCTCTTCAGGTCAAGTGGGTTGGGGCGGCAATGTGGTCTACAACTTTACCTATGCCTATGTACACATGGCCATAAAGAGCATGTTTGACCCTGAAATCCCCAACAATGACGGTACTGCAGTCCCCATATCCATGAAGGCCCCTGAGGGTAGCGTGGTCAACTGCAAGTTCCCAGCGGCCGTTGCGGCCCGACTGCAGATAGGGCATTTTCTCACCGAAGTTATATACAGGGCCCTGGCCGGCGCCCTGCCTGACAGAGTCATTGCGGCGAGTGGTGGAACACCAGCAACCATGAACGTGATGTACGGAAAAAGGCATGACGGGCAGCCTTTTCACTCCGTGAGGATCCGGGGGGGAGGGATGGGTGCCAGCTCTTCCACGGATGGCCACTATGTGGCCATATTTCCCGCCAACGGGGCCAATACTCCGGTGGAGATACTCGAGAGCGATACACCGTTGATTGTGGAGAAAAGGGCACTCCTTACCGATTCAGGTGGTCCCGGCAAGATGAAAGGAGGCCTGGGCAGAAGAGTTGTTTTGAGGATCCCGGATGATGAATACGCGCCTCTCCCCCCAGTCAATCTGGGAATGCAGTCAGGAAGATTTCGTTATCCTCCTGAAGGTCTATTTGGCGGCAAGAATGGTTCAAAAGCCCAGTTCCTGGTGAATGGTGAGCCAGGGAATCCGTATGGGCTGACCCAGTTGAATCCAGGTGACGTGGTGACCATGGATGCGGCCGGCGGAGGCGGATATGGTGATCCGCTGGAGCGTGAGATGGAATTGGTGGAAAGTGATGTAATAGAGGGATATGTAAGTATAGAGCGTACCAGAGAGGATTATGGTGTGGTGATCGATCCGGAAACGGGCAAAGTGGATGTGGCGGCCACCCAGAAGTTACGGAAGGCCCTGAAGAAATCATAAACGATTCTGGGACATTTACAGCAAAGCCTCCGAATAAGAAAATGGGTTTGCATTTCTTCTAAAAAGCGCGTAAAAGGAGCTTGAGCATAGTATTCATAGGGTGGCAGTCCTCGTTGATGCATAGGAAAGCTCAAAGCTCCAGGACTCGGTTCCACACAATAGGGGAGGGTATGAGCCATGAGAAAACGGAGCATCCTTACTTTCATTCTTTTGGCCTTCATTTTTGGCGCTTCTATTATCTATATCCCCAAGTGGCAACTCCATGATAGAGGCATTGAAAATGCAAAAGAACGAATCATGCTGGAGAACCAACTGCGAGGAAGTTTGGCACAAATCCTGGGATGGACGCTTGTCCTAATCGGGCTCTACTTTGTTATGCGCCGGATGACCGCTGCAGAGAGGACGGCTGAGCTTTCTAAACAGGCCCAAGTTTCGGAACGCTTCACCAGAGCGATCAATCAACTTGCTGCGAGTTATACCAACGGGAAAAAAAGATTAGAGATTCGGGTAGGCGGTATATATGGCCTAGAGGGAATTGCTAGAGAATCGTCTGAATATTATTGGCCGGTTATGGAGATCTTAACCGCCTACGTGAGGGAAAACGCATCTTGGGAAGAAAAAATACAAGATCCAAGTGAAAGACTTAAAGTGGTAGGAAAAGAATCTAAAACGGATCCTCTGTACACGCTTTACCCAAAACTTCCCGCAGACATCCAAGCTCTATTGACCGTCATAGGAAGACGGGGACTTTCCTACCTGAACGGTGAGGACCATCGAATAAATCTAGCACAAACGAATCTCCGTGGAGCTACGCTAATGGGAGCCAACCTCCGTGGAGCCCTTCTTTTGCGCACGAATCTTCAGAAAGCAAGATTTACAAAATCCAACCTGTCAGATGCCTTACTGGATGAATCTCAATTGGAGGAAGCGGATCTCAATTATGCGAATCTTCAGGGAGCTTCTCTCAAGAAAGGCAGGCTCCAGAGGGCTTATCTCATGGGAGCGAACATCCGCCAGGGTAAAATGGCGGGGGCCTTTCTCCAGGGCGCCGATCTAAGGGGTGCCGACCTGAGAGGTGCCGACTTGGAGCAGG
>JASFIT010000199.1:0-8279 GCA_050122535.1 Desulfobacteraceae bacterium
TCATGATACATGCGATCACATCCTTGTCCCAGATGAGAACGAAGGGAGCATCCACACCCATAAGGCCCATAATGACGGCCTTTTCAAAAAACGCGGTTATCTGATTATTAGCCGTGTCCCCAAGAACGGTCCCTGGTCGGAATATAAGCTGCTTGAACCGCGGGTGTTCCTCGCGGTAGCGAGCAAGCATCTCTTCTACCAATCGTTTGTGGTCTGAGTAGGCAAACTCTGGATTGCCACGAAGGGCGTGGTCCTCGTCCAACCATGCTGGATTGTCAGGGTGGTATCCATAGGCTGCACCGCTGCTGGTGATGATTAACTTGTCAACATTTGACACGATACAGGCCTCTAAGACATTCTGTGTTCCCAAGACATCGACCGAGTATTCAAACTCACGATCGGGTTTCTTTCCCGGCGTGACGATGGAAGCGAGATGGACCACATTGTCAATCTGAAACCGGTCGAATAAGTTGCCCAAGTCCGGCGATCGAATATCCGCTGTTAGATATTCAATGTCAGCCTGTCGTTCTTGCTGGGGCGTATCGCGTACATCCAGGGCCACGATGTTTTCAAATTCCTCTGTTTCCCTGGCCAGGGCTTCCATAAGCTGGAGGCCAAGATAGCCATCAGAACCGGTTACCAAAACGGATTTTCGTTTTTCACCTTTCATCGCTGGTCCAATACGCGTTCTGCGCCCCTTGGCAAGGGTTTCCTGGACCAAAAAGAAGCCACACTCAGGCCAGAGATGATATGCCAGATACCCCACCATGCCGCCACAATGGCCATGCCCCCGAGACCCTCAAAAAAGTCAAAGATCAAAATCAATCCCAGGGCCGAGTTCTGAATCCCCACCTCGATAGCGACGGCCCGCACGTCTCTTTTCTCCAGGCGCATGAGCCTTGCGGACCAGTAGCCGAGATTAAGGGCAAGGGCATTGTGTAATAGCACGCCAAAGACCACCAAACCGATGACTTTCAGAAAGATCTGCCAGTTGGCAGCGAGGGCTGCGGCAACAAATCCGATAAAGACGATAAAGGAAAAGACCTTGAAGGGCTTTCGGATCTTGGCGGCAAGGGATGGAAAAAAATGGGAGATCAACATGCCTATGGCCAGCGGGACGCCCAAGATCATGACAATGGTGGTAAAGACATCAAAGGGATTGAGGCTCACCTGGCGCAAGATGGATGCCGTGGAGGGATTGAGGCTCCCCCAAAAGGCGAGATTAAGGGGTGTCATGACAATAGCAACCGCCGTAGACACGGCCGTCATGCTGATGGATACGGCAGCATTGCCCCGCGCCAGGTAGGTCATAATGTTAGAGAGGTTCCCCCCTGGACAGGCGCCAATAAGAATCATGCCTAATGCCATGGATGGGGCCGGCCTTAAGACTAGCGTTAGCAGAAAGGTGAATGCTGGGAGCAGAATGAACTGGGCACAGAGACCGATGGTGGGCGCCTTGGGCGATACAGCGATACGTCTAAAATCCTCGAGCTTGAGTTCAAGGGCAACCCCCAGCATCATCAAGCCGATGACAATGTTCAATGCAAACAGGGTTTGGGGATTGAAGTTGAGCCGAATCTGATCAATAGCTGCTGCGTCCATATCATCTCCATCAAGGTGCGCGATCGGGGCGCCAACCGGAATTTGCCTATGTAATGGGCCAGGGGAAATCCATCCCTGGGAAGTCGGGTTCCGGGTCTGTTGTCACATTGATGCATGAGGGAAGTCCGCTTGCGAATGCACGATCCAAAGCATGTTCTATGTCTTCGGCGCGCCCCACCAATTCTCCATATCCACCCATGACCCTCACCACTTCGTGATACGGCCTCAGATCCAAATTGGCCCCTATGATCCGATCTCTGCCATATTTCTTGATCTGTCCCCGACGGATCTGTCCCCAACCGGCATCATTAGACACCACAACCACAATCGGTATCTCATGACGAATGGCTGTGTCAAACTCCATAAATGAAAAACCGAGTGACCCATCTCCGGTGAGAACGACCACTTTTTGTTCCGGGTAAGCGGCTTTGGCTGCAATGCCGTAAGGGATTCCTACGCCAAGATGGCCGAATGCCCCTACCCAGATAAGAGAACCTGGTCTAAATGCATCGAGGGTCAAGTTGGCAAATACCGCAATATCTCCTCCGTCAACGGTAATCAGTGCATCCCGGGGTAAGGCTTTGCGCAGCTCCTGACAGAGCCTGGCCGGGTGGACCAATTCAGCATCTTCCTGTATCTGGCCGGTATATTGCGTCCTTACAAGGGTCATCATGGATTTGACCGTTGGCACCCAGTCCTTGGCCACCTGGCACTTTCCCTCCAGGGCCTCACGGAGCTGTCCAAGGACAATGCCGGCATCCCCGGTAATTCCCACATCCACGCTTCGATTCTTTCCAATCTCCTCATGGGCTATGTCAATCTGGATGACCTTCAATTCTGGGTTGAAGAGGGGTGGACGACCATACCCAATGGTCCAGTTTAATCGGGTAGCCACAATGAGTGCCACATCTGCCTGCATGAGCCCCCCAGGGAAGAAACCTCCACAAAGGGGGTGATCATCCGGGATGATTCCCCGGGAGATACCCCGGGTGTGAACAGGAATTTGAGTGGCTTCAACAAAGGAGAGGAGCTCATCTGCGGCTCTTGACCACCAGACCCCATTTCCTGCAATAACTATTGGGCGTTTGGCATGGGAGAGTAGTTCAACGGCCTTATCGATCGCATCAGGATTAGCACTCGGCCCGAAGGCCGTTCGGTAATCATGGGGCCACTCGATCTCCTCTCTACGAACATCCTTATCAATAACGTCCACGGGGATCTCAAGAAAAACAGGACCTGGTCTTCCGCTCATCGCCTGGCGAAAGGCGCTGGATACATACTCTGGAATTCGACCGGTCTGATAAACACTTCGAGCCCATTTGGTAACAGGGCGCATCACCTCTAACTGGTCCATATCCTGCATGGATCCAAGATCTCTCCTCTCAACGGAGCTCCTACCCGCAATGACAATGAGAGGTGAGCCACTTTGCATGGCAACGGCCACACCGGGAAAGCAGTTGACCACGCCGGGGCCTGCAGTCACCACTGCCACACCTGGCCTTCCGGTAAATCTTGCCCACCCTTCTGCCATATGGACAGCCGCCTGCTCGTGACGCGTATCAATGATTTTCATCCTGGAATCGATACATGCATCAAATATGTCCCCGATATGCCCCCCAGAAAGACCGAATATACAATCTACCCCCTCTTCTTTTAGCCCCCACAGGACCAATTCTCCTCCTCGCCATATCTCTTTTTTGCTCACTTCAAATTACCTCCCGTACAAATTAATAAGCTCCCCCTCTAGGATTTATGGGTTGACCTCTGCTTTCCAAAATATGCTAATGGTCCCTATAAGTGACGCAGATATCTCAATTTTTCAAGTAATTTCTTTCTGGCATTCTCATCTGGAAATAGACTTTCTGAGCCGGACGGTTCAAGCGTTACAGCACTGAAAGGGCGCGGGTGATCCTTTTCGGAGATGGAAAAACGATACCTTTAGAGGATAAAGGTTGCCAGACCCAAACAATGAAGGTATACACTTTTTTTTAGCTGTGGTTTTGGGGACAAGCCCCATGTTTCCAGCCCCGGTCTTCCCGAAACCCTGGCATCAAACAATTGACTATGGGAGTATTTTTACAACGATTGAAGATAAAGGAGGTCAGTTATGCCCAAAGAGAAAGTACAAAGTGAAACCGTTGCAGAGGCCAAAAAAGAGATTTCGGTGGTAAAATCCCCCGAGCCTCGGTTGCCTTTTGCAGAAGCGCGAGAGGAGGAAGGAATAGATAAAGTCAGGGATATTCTTTTTGGTGCCCAGGTCCGGCAGTACGAACAGAAATTCAAACACCTGGAGGATCTTTTCCGAAAAGAGATAGCCAACTTGCGAAGCGAAACCACGAAAAGCGCTGACACGCTCGAGACTTACGTGAAAAAAGAGCTGGAGGCCCTATCTGATCAGGTCAAGAATGAGCAGACCGCGAGAACCGAGTCCGTGGAAGAACTGTCTGAAAAGTTTGAAAGGACAATCAAGAACTTAGAGAAAAAGACGGATCAACTCAGCGAGAAAGTCATTGCTGGCCAAAGGGATCTGCAGGAACAGATCCTACAGCAGTCCAAGAGTCTTATGGAAGAGATTCGATCGCAAAATAGCCAGATTTCCTCAGATCTGGATCAGTCAGTGAATGAACTCCGTACTGAAAAGATAGACCGGCTCGCCCTTGCGAACCTCCTCATGGAAGTGGCCATGCGGCTAAAGGATGAATTCAAGATTCCTGAAGTGGAATGAGCTTTCCATGGTTCAGACCTGGCCACCTGCCATTTACACGGCCGCTATGTTGAAAAATGCGCCGAGAAGACGAACTGGAAGCGATTTATAACTAACAAGGGAAGGTTTGCGCCTTGACCAAATTTTCAATGAAAGATACCGCAGACGAGGCTGAGGTAGATAACGGAGATCAAAAGCCAACGACGCTTGATGAACTCCGGAAACTTCTTGTGGGCCCTGAGCAAAACCAGATTGGTCGGCTGAAGGAAAGGTTGGACGACCCGGAGCTTCATGCAGAAGATGTGAGCGGGGTCTTGGCAGAGGCAATAGCGCTCCGCTCGGCCCGAGATAATCAGGTCGCAAAAGCGCTTGAGCCTACCATTGAAGAATCCATAAAGGCTTCAGTGAGAAGAGATCCCAAGCCCCTTGTGGACGCCCTTTTTCCTGTCATAGGGCCGGCCATTGGAAAGGCCATATTTTCTGCGATTCGTGGTATGGTCCAATCCCTCAATCAAATTTTCGAAAACAATCTTTCTGTGCAGGGTCTGAAGTGGAGGGTGGAGGCCTTTAGGACGAAAAAACCATTTCGTGAAGTCGTTTCACGCCACAGGCTCGTATATCAAGTAGAACAAGTTTTTCTTATACATAGGAATACAGGATCAGTCCTCCAACACGTGGTGGCAAAAGAGGTGGCTGAGCAAGACCCTGATCAGGATTCGGGCATGCTTCAAGCCATTCAAGATTATTTTCAGGACGCCATTGGCGCCGAAAAGGATCAAGCCCTGGATGGCTTGAGAATTGGTGATCGGAATTTATGGATTGAACAGGGGCCGCTGGCCGTTTTGGCGGCCGTTATTTGGGAGAATCCCCCTATAAATTTACAGGGAGTCCTGCGCGAGACGATCGACACCATACACCTTATGAAAAGCGAGGAGCTTGAATCCTTTGATGGTGACGTGAGCCCCTTTGAGGACCTGAAAAGCTATCTTGAGGGTTGCCTGCAATCGCAGGTTAAAGAAAGTAAAAGTAAAATCTCCCCGCTGTTATGGCTTTTGTTAGGAATCCTGACTTTTGGCATTACACTCTGGGTTTCTTATTCTTTGCAGGATCAGAGGCGCTGGTCAAATTATGTGGACAGGCTTCGCGGTGAACCCGGCATTGTCATTACCGAAACGGAAAAGCGGTCTGGCAAGTATTATGTCTTCGGACTGCGGGATCCGCTGGCCGTTGATCCAGAAGAGATGCTGAAAGTAGAGAATCTTGATCCCGAAAGTGTGGTTTTTCAATGGGAGGCCTACAGGGCTCTACATCCGGAATTTACCGTAAAAAGGGCGAGAAAATTTCTCCAGCCTCCAGAAAAGGTTACCTTAGATTTCAAAGACGGCGTTCTTTACGCAGCGGGATATGCGTCCCCCCAATGGGCTGTTGATGCACGGAAACTGGTAAAAGCGATACCGGGTGTTTTCCAATTCAATGAAGACAAGCTCAAAGACGAAGCATTACATCCTGATCGCATTCTAGCTCAAGCAAAAGAATTGCTTGAACCTCCCAGCACAGTCTCGCTTAAATTGGAGGATAACGTTCTTTATGCAAGCGGTTCAGCTTCTCATGGCTGGATAGTATATGCAAGGGAACGGGCCAAATCTCTTTCTGGAATTGCCCGTTTCCAGGGAGATAACCTGGTAGACCTAGACCAACAGAATCTAGCGGAACTTAAGGCGGGCATTGAAGAGCAGTCGATTCGTTTTGGAGCAAGATCCACAAGGATTGCGCCTGAACAGGAGGATGCAATTCGCAACCTGGCTGAGAAGACTCGGCAACTCAAACATTCAGCAGAAATCCTTGGAAAGAGGGCGCGCATAGAAATCATAGGACATACGGATAGTTCCGGGAAAGAAAGAACGAACTTGATCATCAGCCATAGGCGTGCTCAGCACGTCTTGTCACTGTTGGTCTCAGAAGGTTTACAATCCGGTAATTTTATCACGAAAGGCCAAGGCTCAAAAGAGCCCTTGAGGGAAGAAAGGACTCAAGAGGACAAAGAGGCTAACCGTCGCGTAACATTTAAGGTCATTTTGGCCGACAAGCCAGGATAAGAAAATGGGTTAAATACCCCTTTGACGCTCTTTCATGAATCAAGAAAAGACCTGCCCATCCATCATCACTTCACATCACCTAATTGCCATAACCATAATCCAGAGAATCATAAGCCCTGCGGCCGCTATGGCACCTAACCAAATGAGGCGGGTCAGCCACATGCCACTGCCATGTGGGTTCCTAGCCATGTGCCGTTGGTCTAAATTATCTGAAAGCTCACACAGCTGGTCGAATTTGTTTCTCAGGGGCTCTATTGGTATATAGGCCATGACACGATTTCTTTCTGAGAGCAAGATGAGGAGGATCAACATTAAAAATAAAGCAAGAATAACACCCAGAAATGTATATTGAATCAATCCTTCAAAGATCATTCCGATTATACGCGACATTTTCCCATATTCCTCCTGCTATTAGCGATGACCCCAACTCCAATCAAGCTTGGGGAGTCAAGGAATTTAGATCCATTTGCAAAAAAGCAAGAATGGTGCCAAAGATGAGATCCTTCCCATAACCAAACGGCCTTTGATCTTACCAAAAAAGCCTATTATTTTCAATGAGATACATGAAATGCTATTTGTGAGGTGTGTTTCGAATGATCAGAGGCATTGAACCTTAATGCACAAAAATGTTCAGGAATGACAATTTTTGAAACCAGGTTATCCCATTTTATTGTCCGTGTTGTTCACAAAACCGGCGGTAGTAATCCAGGCTCTCACTGATTAGATCTGGGACAGGCAATCCATAAGGGCATTTTTCCTCACATTCTCCACACTGGGCACACTCCTCAGCCTTTTTCATGGGATCACGACTTATGTTGATGGCCATCTGAGGTGGAAAACGCTTTACTTGGGCCTCAAAAAGAAGGACGCGGTAGATCTCAATGCCCTCCGGGCAGGGATGACAATATTCGCAGCGGTGGCAGAATTTTGAACCCAGTTCGGAACGAATTTTCTCTATTTCTGCTTGGTCCTGTTGGCTGAGCGCCCGCGGTGCTCGGTAAAATTCAAGATTCTCATCAAATTCACGTTCAGACTCAACACCGGGTATGGGTATCACATCGTCATATTGCTGGAGAAAGCCGAAGCAGAGATCTGTTCGGTCCAGCAATCCACCCCCCAGAGGTTTCATGGCAATAATCCCCATGTCCTGATCTCGAGCCACGTGAAAAAGCTTCTCAGCCGGGTCATGTTCTATGAAATTGAATGGTATCTGGACCGTAGCAAATTTTCCAGTACGGCACGCCTTTACAGCCATATCCACGTTATGGGAGCTGAACCCTATATGCCTTATATTGCCCTCACCCATGAATTGCACAAGGGCCTCGTAGGCCCCTCCAGGGGCCAGTACAGAGTCCAGCGCCTCCTGGTTGGAGATGTTGTGAATTTGATAGAGGTCGATGTAATCTGTTTTTAACCGCTCCAGACTTTTTTCAATTTGATAGGCCGCCCCTGTACCATCGCGGACCAATGTCTTGGTGGCCAAAACAACTTGATCACGCACATCCTGCAGAGCAGTGCCCATCTTCGGTTCGCTGTCCCCATATAGATATGCGGTATCGAAAAAGGTAACGCCCTGATCGAAGCAATGCTTTACCAGACGAACTGCCCCATCCAAGTCGGGCCTTGTGAGAGGTATGCCCCCCAACCCAAGTTCTGACACCATCAGGTCGGTTCTACCTAGTCTCTTTTTCCTCATAAATTATCCTCCGTGTGCCTTGCCCTGGGCCAATAAAGCGGGCATTCCGGTATGAATTTCCCTAAAAGGACCCTGAATCAAATTTCACTGAATAAATAAATACCGATATTAAGGAAAACAGTAAAAGAAGATTTGAGTCAAGGGAATTCGGTACCAAGACTTGCGTCATTTAGGACCAGGA